>NZ_JBFUBY010001859.1:0-343 GCF_056405515.1 Polaromonas sp. P1_G2 | reverse complement strand
TCGACGTGCTGACCAATGTCATGCTCGGCCGGCTGAATCATCGTTCGACGATGTCGAGCGTGTTGAGCATGTTCACCCGCGAAGAACGCATCATGGCGATTGCCGCCCTGGAGCGCCTCGGCATCGAGCAGACGGCGCTGCAGGCCGCCGGCACGTTGTCGGGCGGCCAGCAGCAGCGCGTTGCCATCGCCCGTGCCCTGTTGCAGGAGCCGAAGGTGCTGCTCGCCGACGAGCCAATCGCCTCGCTTGATCCCATGAACGCCAAGATCGTCATGGATGCGCTGCGCGACATCAATGAGCGCGAAGGCATCATCGTCGTCACCAACCTGCACACGCTCGACAC
>NZ_JBFUBY010001858.1:0-349 GCF_056405515.1 Polaromonas sp. P1_G2 | reverse complement strand
ACTTATGACAGACGTCTCTTTCCAGCTCTATAGCGCCCGCAACTATCCGCCGCTTTCCGACACGCTGGCGCTGCTCGGCTCGCTTGGCTACAAGGAAGTCGAAGGCTTTGGCGGCATTTATGCGTCGCTCGATGCCGATGGTGTCAAGGCGCTGAAGACCGATCTCGATGCCAATGGCCTGACGATGACCACCGGCCATTTCGGCATCGACCAGCTCGAAAGCGAGCCGCAGCGCGTCATTCAACTGGCGAAGACGCTCGGCATGGATTCCATCTATGCGCCCTTCCTGATGCCTGAAGACCGGCCGAAGGATGCGGATGGCTGGAAGGCGTTGGGCGTCCGGCTGCAC
>NZ_JBFUBY010001857.1:0-349 GCF_056405515.1 Polaromonas sp. P1_G2 | reverse complement strand
AATATGACCAGATGATCGCCGAGGGCAACAAGGAAGGCAATGCCGTCGTCCAGGCAGCGATCGATGGCCTGGTCGCCCAGGCCAAGACCGTTCAACGTATCGTGACTGCGCTGGATTTGGGCAAGATCGAACTTGAAGGTTCCGACAGCCTCGATAAACCTAGCGCCGTGTTCAAATAAGCAAGGCGCGGCGGCGCGGGCCAAAATCCAGCGTCGCCCGGCATAACCATGATGCGTCCATTTCTCGTTTCGCTTCCCCTGCTGGCGCTCGTGCTGGCGGGGCAAGCCGTATCCGGCGATCAGCCCGACAATATGCCGCTACGCAAGGATCTTTCCGTCAAGGACCGCGC
>NZ_JBFUBY010001856.1:0-349 GCF_056405515.1 Polaromonas sp. P1_G2 | reverse complement strand
TACCAGGATTCGTCGAAGCCGAAGCTGGACGCACCAGCGAACGCCAATCCCCGCTTCCGCTCGCGCCGCCACTACACCGCCATCCGTCGCGCCGCGGAGCCAGAGGCCATGGCCAAGGCGCAGAAGGTTATCGACGAGGCGGCGACGCAGCTGCTGCGCTCGAGCGAAAATTCCGAACTCCGCTATGCGCATTACCAGCAGATTTCGGCGGCGGTGAATTCGACCAAGGTCCTGCTGCGTTCATCCTGAGACACGGAAAATCCAGTTGAGGCTGTCGCGCCAATCCGTCATGCGGATCGGCGTGCCATGATTGCCGGTCTGGAACAGCACGAAACGCGTCGGATAGTTC
>NZ_JBFUBY010001855.1:0-349 GCF_056405515.1 Polaromonas sp. P1_G2 | reverse complement strand
GCCCTACGGTTTTCGCTCTGTGCCGCAATGGAGTTTCCTCGTGCCGAGGCCGGCGAAGACGACGGTCGCTGCCGCGCGGCCGTTGTCGATCGATGCACCGGCCGATGCCGCGCTGATCCGTGCGCTGCTCGATGCCCGCGTACCGGTGTCGGAGCGCTTTGCGGTCGCAGGCCACGCAATCGAATTCACGCTCAACGCCTGCTTCAATCCAGCGGCGCGATTGAGCTATCTGCCTGATGTCGATGTGGTGGTCGCATGGGCTGAGGTCGACGGCCGGTTCCGGCTGCTCGATGTCGTCGGCCGCAGGATCCCGAACCTCGCCGAGATCGTCGCGGCAATCGGTATCGCG
>NZ_JBFUBY010001854.1:0-349 GCF_056405515.1 Polaromonas sp. P1_G2 | reverse complement strand
GGATATGCCGGTCGGCGATCTGGCGCTCGGCCGGCGGCAGATGGTAGAGATCGCCAAGGCGCTCTATCGCAAGCCGCGCGTGCTGATCCTCGACGAACCCACCTCGTCGCTGTCGGCGCATGAGGCCGGTGTGCTTTCCAGCCTTGTCCGCGACCTTGCCGCCAAGGGGACGGCCATTCTCTACATCTCTCATCGGCTGGACGAGGTCCGGTCGCTCTGCCGGCATGTGACGATCCTGAAGGACGGTGTGGTGACGGCAGACCAAAGCCTCGCCGGCATCGCCGTCGTGCAGCAGGAGCTCAGCCTGGCGGCCGAATTGTCGATCGCCGAAAATATCGGCCTAGGGGCC
>NZ_JBFUBY010001853.1:0-349 GCF_056405515.1 Polaromonas sp. P1_G2 | reverse complement strand
ATATAGCCGTGGCCGCCGAACAGCTGTTGCGCCTGCACGGCGTTGTCGAAGCCGCGATCGGTCATCACGCCCTTGAGGATCGGCGTCATGATCGACAGGATGTCCTCCGCCTTTTGCCGCTCGGCGGCGTCCGGCGAGCGGTGGGCGATGTCGGACTGCAGCGCCGTATAGAGCAGGAAGGTGCGGCCGGCCTCGTTGATCGAACGGATCTGCATCAGCGCGCGGCGCACGTCCGGATGGACGATGATCGGATCGGCCTTCTTGTCCGGCACCTTGGGGCCGGTCAGCGAGCGGCCCTGGATGCGCTCGCGGGCATAATGGGCGGCACTCTGATAGGCGGCTTCGGAGA
>NZ_JBFUBY010001852.1:0-349 GCF_056405515.1 Polaromonas sp. P1_G2 | reverse complement strand
ACCCTGGTTGCTGCGTCCCTTCGCTTCGCTACGGGCAACCTGCGGTGCTCGGTTCAGGCGGGGTCTCGCTAAACTCGCCTTCGGCTCAAACAACGCAATCCCTGATCCGCCTGAACCTCCGCTCCTCGGCGCATCCACAAGGGGTGGGGACGAGGAATACCAAATCCAAATACTGAAAACCACAAGGACTCGCCKTGGCGAGTCCTTGTTTRTCTTGGTTTGTTCTTTGTATTTCTGTCTTCTGTTCCYGCTCCCGATTGCCCCGTCCTGGCTGGGCCGAGGAGCGCAGACGTAGGCGGATCAGGGATCGCGCTTGTTTGAGCCGCAGGCGAGTTTGCGCGAGACAGAC
>NZ_JBFUBY010001851.1:0-349 GCF_056405515.1 Polaromonas sp. P1_G2 | reverse complement strand
GCACAGTCATGATTACCTCCTCCGGCGCATCACGAACGAAATGATTCATAGCATACTTTTGTTCCATTAGCATGACGCAGGATACGAAATGTTTTTTATCCACTGGTTTTGAACCATTCGGCCGGCAACCTGAATTTTACATTCCCGCTGTCGGCCGCCATTGATCCAGATCAAGCATGATGCGGTGTTCGCCGGCCGAATGATTCAAGGCCAGCGCACCACGGGCGGAAGCGACGATAGGATGGCTTCGACATTGCCGCCGGTCTTCAGTCCGAAGGTCGTGCCGCGGTCGTAGAGCAGGTTGAATTCGACGTAGCGCCCGCGGCGGACGAGTTGCTCGTCCCTGTCT
>NZ_JBFUBY010001850.1:0-349 GCF_056405515.1 Polaromonas sp. P1_G2 | reverse complement strand
GGCCTATATTTTGTGAGATGGATCGTTCGAGAACACCCAGAGTTATCCAAGGAGCTTGAAGTGCTTGATGACGGTGTGGCCGACAAACTGTTCGAGGTCATAACTGTCCTTGCTGAGAAGGGCCCCGGTCTCGGAAGACCCTATGTGGATACGTTGGAAGGCTCGAAGCATAGCAATATGAAAGAAATCCGCTTCTCGCACGAGGGTGTTTGGCGCTTCGCCTTCGCTTTCGATCCCGAAAGGCAGGCAATCATTCTGGTCGGCGGCAATAAGCAGGGTATCGATCAGAAGAGGTTTTATCACAACCTCATCCGGATAGCAGACCGGCGATTTGTGGATTGGTTGGAGA
>NZ_JBFUBY010001849.1:0-350 GCF_056405515.1 Polaromonas sp. P1_G2 | reverse complement strand
GAGCGCATGATGCGCTATTCGCAGGACGGCGACGTCTCGGTCTTCCGCACCAATTCGCATTTCACCAATGGCAATACCCGCGACCGGCAGGGCAGGCTCATCTCCTGCCAGCATGGCGCCCGCCGTGTCATCCGTACCGAGATCGATGGTTCGATCACGGTGCTTGCCGACAGCTACCAGGGCAAGCGACTGAATTCTCCCAACGACGTGATCGTCAAGTCGGATGGCACGATCTGGTTTTCCGACCCGAGCTACGGCATTCTTTCCAACTATGAGGGCTACAAGGCCGAGCAGGAACAGGCGACCCGCAATGTCTACCGCCTCGATCCCGCGACCGGTGAATTGAAAGT
>NZ_JBFUBY010001848.1:0-350 GCF_056405515.1 Polaromonas sp. P1_G2 | reverse complement strand
ATGCTGCAGATATCAGAATCTTGCGCTCCGGGCCATCCGGTTATCGCAAACCAGCCTTGCCGGCAGTTGAGGCGGTTCTGGCAGGGGGCTGGCGGGATTTTTGAAGCGCCTTTAAGGATGCGTCCCCAAGCGATCGGCCGTGGCCTCCTACGCCGCCGTCACCGCACCTCTCGGTCATACTCCCCCGCCAATTCTTCCCGGCCGCACAGTCCCCCGGTTCAGCCCAAAATCCCTCAGCTTGATTTTCGCGCGGCGGCCGTCGGCGTGGTGGAAGACGATGCCCTCCATGTCCTTGTCGGCGAACCAGGCTTTCAGCCCGGCGAAATCGCGCGGCACGGTCTCGTCCAGCC
>NZ_JBFUBY010001847.1:0-350 GCF_056405515.1 Polaromonas sp. P1_G2 | reverse complement strand
GGACGTGCCGTTCTTGAGCACATCCTGCCCGCCCTCGCCGACGATCCACTTCAGGAAAGCCATGGCTTCCTTCTTATGCTTGCTCGGCGCCAGCACCCCGCCACCGGAAATGCTGACGAAGGCGCCCGGATCCTGGAGCTTGAAATAATGGAGGTCAACATTCTTGCTGTTCTCACCGGTCTTGGCCTGATCGCCGATGAAATAGTAGTGATAGATCAGCGCACCTTCGACCTGTCCGGAATTCACCGCCTTCATGCAGGTGGTGTTGCCCTTGTAGAAGACGGCGTTTTCCTTGAGCCCCTTGAGCCAGACCTTGGTCGCATCCTCGCCCTTGAGCTGCAGATAGGCAG
>NZ_JBFUBY010001846.1:0-350 GCF_056405515.1 Polaromonas sp. P1_G2 | reverse complement strand
ACCCTGTTCCTCGAACAGCCGCTTGGCGCATGCAAGAATACTGTTCCGGCGCTCCTGCTTCTGCCTTGAGCGAAGCCCGACGGCCTGATCGCCCGCCATCCCGTTTCCTTCCTGCCAAAATATTTTATGGCGTAAAAGATTTTATTGACACAAACTTTTTATGACATACAGTATTAAACATAAGCGAACAACAAAAGAAAAACGGGAACGACATTGTTTGTGCGGCAACTGTGCCGCCAGCATCGAGGAGCTTAAAGACTGGGATTGCGCCTGATGCCAGGCGTTCGAAGCGATGCTTCGTCGCCGTCAGGTGTTTCAGCTATCCGGCAAGATTTGAGACGGGAATACCC
>NZ_JBFUBY010001845.1:0-350 GCF_056405515.1 Polaromonas sp. P1_G2 | reverse complement strand
GTGCCGGAGGCAGGGGCGGTCCGACGGCCGCCGGTGAATGTGTCCGCTGACGAGATACGCGACCTGGCCTACTCCATCGTCCGGGTTATCGATGACGAGGGAAAAGCGGTCGGTCCATGGAACGGCGGCCTCACCGACGAGCAGCTTCTCATCGGCCTCCGGCATATGATGAAGCTGCGCGCCTTCGACGCCAGGATGCTGCTGGCGCAGCGGCAAGGAAAGACGTCATTCTACGTCGTCCATCTCGGCGAAGAGGCTGTCGCCTGCGCGGCCAGGATGGCGCTCCGGGATGGCGACATGAATTTCCCGACCTATCGGCAAGCTGGCCTTCTGATCGCGTCCGGCTATCC
>NZ_JBFUBY010001844.1:0-350 GCF_056405515.1 Polaromonas sp. P1_G2 | reverse complement strand
GTTCGGCGCATGCGCGGCGAGCCGCTCGGAAGCGGCGATGCCGGCAAGATTGTGCGGCTGGTGCAGCGGCGCCAGCGGGATCAGCGCTTCGAGCGCGTTGATGATCTCCGGCGTGACGATCACCGGCTCGACGAAATCCGCCCCGCCATGCACGATGCGATGCGCAATCGCCGCGATCGACCAGTCGTCGWCATGCCGGTCGATGAGGTCGATCACCGCCTTCAGCGCCGCATCATGATCGTTGCCATCGACATGTGCGTCGAGCTTTTGATCACGCCCCGTTAGCCGCGCCGCGATCGCCGCCTTTTCGCCGATCCCTATGACCTTGCCGGCGAGCAACACATCCAGCC
>NZ_JBFUBY010001843.1:0-350 GCF_056405515.1 Polaromonas sp. P1_G2 | reverse complement strand
GCCATCGGCCGGCCGCGTAGCGGCTTGCCCTTGCGGCGGTCGAGCACGATGCCACGCTGCCCGTTGGGTGGGGGCGGCGTTGAGTACCTCGAGCAATAGGTCCGCTTGCCGTTGGCGGGATCGTTTCGGCGACAAATCCAGGTGAGCCCGTGATCACCATGCGCGTCGGCGGACCGTGCCGCGCATAACCTCACATCCGGTCGCCGCCTCTGGAATCGGGGTCCATGAGGCAGCCGTACCAATCTTCCGCTTACAGAGCGGCCAGGGCTCGGGAGAACGAAACCAATCTTGTGGCCGGCCTTTGGTTGCCAAAGGGGGGAGCGGTTCGTTCACCCGGATGTCTCCGAAGC
>NZ_JBFUBY010001842.1:0-350 GCF_056405515.1 Polaromonas sp. P1_G2 | reverse complement strand
GCCCAGGCTGGGTTAATTGGCCAAACCGCATGCATGAAAATTTGGCGAAACTGTCGTGGAGTGTCTTCACACCTGGGTGACATCGACCAGCCGTCTTCTGATCCAACTGCTTCTCGTCCTCGTACCAAGGGTGCACGACGGGAGAAGGCAATGATGATCCGCACGCGGATTTCGAGATATGCAATTGCGCTGGCTTTTGCTGCGCTGGCGAGTCCCCCAGCTGTGGCGCGCGCGGAGCCAGCTGTGGTTCACGTCGACAAAAACCATTATCGCGGGACATGGTTAGAGATCGGCAGGCGACGGATGTGGCTGACAGATGGTTGCGTCGCCGGCTACACAACGTATCGACC
>NZ_JBFUBY010001841.1:0-350 GCF_056405515.1 Polaromonas sp. P1_G2 | reverse complement strand
GGTGCGGATATGGCCAATGGCGCGGATCAGCGGCGTGATATGAGCGCAGCCGATGGCGAAGCCGAGATAGTAGACACCCGTGATCAGGCCGATCAGCGAGGTGGGAAAGCCCTCATTCGTTCCTCGCCAGGCGATCAGCAGCGATTGCAGCGCATTGGCAAACAAAAGCAGCGAGGTGGAGGTGAGCAGCGGGACGAGCGGGATGAGCTTGCGCATGAATGGGCATCGATGTGGAACGGACCGCGACTGAATCAGCCGATCGATAGCGATCTTAACGGCACCGTCGCCGGAGAACACCGAAAAAGCGACATAGTCCAAGCAAATTTGGCGGATCGTGCTCGTTCAGCCGC
>NZ_JBFUBY010001840.1:0-350 GCF_056405515.1 Polaromonas sp. P1_G2 | reverse complement strand
CCTGGCATCCGTATAGGCGGCAGCCGCACCGGCGGTGTCGCCGGCGCGATCGAGGAAATCCGCCTTGGCGAAATGCGCGAACTTGTAGCTGGCGAGCTCGCCTTCGGTAAGCCGGGCGATGATTGGCAGGGCAGCCTGCGGGCCGTCGCGCATGCCGAGTGCGATGGCGCGGTTCAGCTCTACGACCGGACCGGGATCGGCGAGCCGTAAAAGGTCATAGAGCGCGACAATTTGCGCCCAATCCGTTCGGTCCGCCTCTGTCGCACGCGCATGCTCGGCCGCGATTGCCGCCTGCAGCACATAGGTCGAATAGGGTGGATGCCCCATTGCCTCATCGACCAGTTGAAGAC
>NZ_JBFUBY010001839.1:0-350 GCF_056405515.1 Polaromonas sp. P1_G2 | reverse complement strand
CCCGCTACCAGAGGGAAGCGGCAGCCGGCAGTCGGCCGACCTGGGGAACCAGTGTCAGCCAGTCAACAGAGATACCTATTCCGTCCACTGCCCGCTCCGGCCCCGCCAAGGCCTTGAATGCCCGAAGAGGCGCATCGGATCGCAAGGCGCATGGCGCCGATTTGCACAAACGAAAGCTCAAAGTGCTCGAAGCCAAGGCTTTTGAGACGCTCGGTATTCAGCAAGATGCGACCCCGCAGCAAATTAAGAGCCGCTATAAGGAAAAGCTGAAAATGCATCATCCCGATGCAAACCAGGGCATGCGAGCCTCCGAGGGCGAGCTTCGCGCGGCGATCGAGGCGTATAAGATC
>NZ_JBFUBY010001838.1:0-351 GCF_056405515.1 Polaromonas sp. P1_G2 | reverse complement strand
GGGTTGTCGACGCTCGACAATCATGAGGAGGCACGCCGCCAGGCCGCCGTCGCCGACCGGCTGATCATGAGCAAGAAGCGGTTGGCGAGTGCGGAGCAGATTGCCGCGCTGGCATCGCGGCTCCGGCGGCTCAATCCATTGGCCGAGGTGATCGACGGCGATTCCGAGCGCGCCAGCGCGTTCGCCACGCTGTCGGCCGGGCTCTACGACCCCGCGACCAAGATCGCCGATGTGCAGCGGTGGCTGCATGATGAAGCCGAACACGATCATCATCACRACCATGATCATGCGGGGCATGACCACCATCATCACCATCACGACGATATCGACTCCTTCAGCATCGTGCATGAC
>NZ_JBFUBY010001837.1:0-351 GCF_056405515.1 Polaromonas sp. P1_G2 | reverse complement strand
CTCAAGGCCGTGCCCGTCATCAACGAGAACGACACGGTGGCGACCACCGAGATCCGTTATGGCGACAATGACCGGCTGGCGGCGCGGGTCGCAACCATGGTCGGCGCCGATCTGCTGGTGCTGCTATCCGATATCGATGGGCTCTATACGGCGCCGCCGCATCTCGATCCCCAGGCCAAATTTCTCGAATTCATTGCCGCCATCACGCCCGAGATCGAGGCGATGGCCGGCGGGGCTGCGTCGGAACTGTCGCGCGGCGGCATGCGCACCAAGATCGATGCCGGCAAGATCGCCACTTCGGCCGGCTGCGCCATGATCATCGCCTCCGGCAAAATCGAGCATCCGCTGCAA
>NZ_JBFUBY010001836.1:0-351 GCF_056405515.1 Polaromonas sp. P1_G2 | reverse complement strand
CTCGCTCTGCCGCTCGGCATTCCGGCGGTCGGCGTCACGACGCTGTCGGTTGTCGCAGAGCCGATGCTGGGCCGGGACAAGCCGGTGCTGGCGCTGATCGATGCCCGGCGCGAGGAACTCTACGCGCAGCTTTTCACCGGCGACGGCTCGACGCGCGGTGAGCCGCAAGCCTTGCATTATGACGAAGCATTGAGGCTCGCTGCAGAAGCAGACGCAATGCTGGCCGGATCGGGCGCTTTGATCCTGAGCGGTGCAGCCTCGCCGCAGATCGACATGATCCCGCTCGATATCGTCGGTAGGATCGGCGCGAGGCTTGCGGCAGACGTCAAAGCCAGCCCGCTCTATATCCGC
>NZ_JBFUBY010001834.1:0-351 GCF_056405515.1 Polaromonas sp. P1_G2 | reverse complement strand
GTGCAGGCGCGTGGCACCGGTTCGGTCGCCGCCTTCTTCGGGCCGATCATGCTGGTCTGGTTCGCAGCCCTGGCTCTCGGCGGGCTCGCCCATATCCTCGATGCGCCCTCGGTCTTCCTCTCCGTCAACCCGTGGTACGCAGTTTCTTTTCTCTTCCAGCACGGCTTTACCGGGTTCGTGGTGCTCGGCTCCGTCTTCCTGACGGTGACGGGGGCGGAGGCGCTCTATGCCGACCTCGGCCATTTCAGCCGTCGGCCGATCCAATGGGCCTGGTTCGCCGTGGTTTTTCCGTCGCTGGCGCTCAATTATCTCGGTCAGGGCGCGTCGGTGCTGAACAACCCTGCCAATGCG
>NZ_JBFUBY010001833.1:0-351 GCF_056405515.1 Polaromonas sp. P1_G2 | reverse complement strand
GCCCCTCGCCCGCGCCGGCCACGATGATCGATCCGTCACTTGTGCGGATCCGGCAATGCCCGGACTCCAGCGCCACGACCTCGCCGGCAATGGCATTGTTTTCGCCGATGAAGGTGGCGACGAACGGATTGGCCGGCATTTCGTAGAGCGCATCGGGAGCCGCGATCTGCTGCAGGATGCCGTCGTTGAACACGCCGACGCGATCCGACATGGTCAGCGCCTCGCTCTGGTCATGCGTGACATAGACGACATTGATGCCAAGACGGGCATGCAGATGCTTGATCTCGATCTGCATGTGCTCGCGCAACTGCTTATCAAGGGCGCCGAGCGGCTCGTCCATCAGCACGAGCT
>NZ_JBFUBY010001832.1:0-351 GCF_056405515.1 Polaromonas sp. P1_G2 | reverse complement strand
GCATCTCCTCGTCGGCGCCGGAGCGGTTCACGGCAAGCCGGAAGCGGAAATCCGGCAGCGATACCGTGGTGCCCGAGAGCCGCCGGATGCGGCAGCGGACAAGGAAATCCTGGTAGAGTTCGGCATCGCTGCGGAAGGCGGAGTCGGCGCCGGCAAGCACATCGGCAAGCGCGCCAGCGATCAATTCGTCGCGCTCTTCCGGCGTCAGTTCAGCGCGTTTTGGACGCGTCTCGACAGGTTCTGCTTCCTCGGAGCGCGGACGGGATAGCTCGGCCATGATGTCGGTCGACGGGCGCGGCGCCGGCTGGATGTAGCGCGGGATCGGCCTGGCGAATTCGGCCGGATCCGGCG
>NZ_JBFUBY010001831.1:0-351 GCF_056405515.1 Polaromonas sp. P1_G2 | reverse complement strand
CATGTCGCATGAGCGGCGGATCGCGCTGTTGCGGGCGGCGGCTGGGGCCGGCGCCTTCGTCGTCGAGGACGATTGGGACGGGGATTTCACCCTGTCGGGCCGGCCGTCGCCGGCGCTCAAGGCGATCGATGCCGGCGAGCGCGTCATCTATGTCGGGTCGTTCTCGAAATCGATGTTTCCGGCGCTGCGCATCGGCTATCTGGTGGCGCCGCCGAACCTCATCCCGAGATTCGAGGTGGCGCTCCGGGCATTTTCATCCGGCGTTCCCACCAGCCTGCAGGCCGCGGTGGCGGCCTTCATCGATGAGGGCCTGTTCGCCGCGCATCTGCGCCGCATGTGCAAGCTCTACGG
>NZ_JBFUBY010001830.1:0-351 GCF_056405515.1 Polaromonas sp. P1_G2 | reverse complement strand
CGCCACGCCCGCCTATGCCGAAGACTTGGGCACGCAGATGTCGATCGCCACCTGGCCGAACTACCACGACCCCAACACGTTCGAGAGTTTCAAGGCCAAGACCGGCGTCGCCGTCGAAGTCAACGTTTTCGGCTCCAATGAGGAAATGCTCGCCAAGCTGCAGGCCGGCGCCTCGGGCTGGTCGCTGTTCGTGCCGACCAATTACACGATCTCGACATATCACAAGCTCGGCCTGATCGATGAACTCGACCTTTCCAAGCTGCCGAACTTCAGTACGACGACGGAAAATCCGCGCTTCACCAAGGAAGGCAAGATCGACGGCAAGACCTATGCCGTGCCGAAGAACTGGGG
>NZ_JBFUBY010001829.1:0-352 GCF_056405515.1 Polaromonas sp. P1_G2 | reverse complement strand
ACCAGGAGCCAGGTCGCGGGCATCGATGTCGGCGGCACCTTTACCGATCTGGTTCTGTTCGATGCCGCGCATGGCACGGTGCGGCTTGCCAAGGTGCCGACCACGCTTCCCAACCAGTCTTTTGGCGTGCTGGACGCGCTGGATGCGGCGAAGGCCGATATCGCTGCCCTCGACCTCATCGTTCATGGAACAACGACCACTACCAATGCGGTGCTGGAGCGCAATCTCTGCCGCACCGGCCTGATCACCACGATGGGCTTTCGCGATGTGCTGGAACTCGGCCGCCGCACCCGTCCGCAGCCCTATGGCATGAAAGGCGAGTTTCGGCCGATCATCCCGCGCGATCTCAGGC
>NZ_JBFUBY010001828.1:0-352 GCF_056405515.1 Polaromonas sp. P1_G2 | reverse complement strand
GACCAGCATCAGCGCCGACAACAATACGTCGCCGCCGGATATGCGGACCGCGACACTGTCGGCCTCGACCGACGATCTGGGACGGGAGACGATTACCGGAATTTCGGCCGGCTTTGGATTGTCGAACGCGCTCTCGGTGGTGATGAGCATCAGCAACCTGTCGCTCGCGGCCACGCTTAATGGCGCAAACCCCTATGATCTCGCCAACGAGGCCGAAATTCAGCGCCTGCTGAAGCTGGCGCTGATGGGCAGCGACAGGTTCGCGATCAGCGGCGTGGTGTCGGAGATCTGGGGCGATATCGAGGAACAGACCGGACCCGCCACAACGGTCTTCGGCGACGACATCCTGTCG
>NZ_JBFUBY010001827.1:0-352 GCF_056405515.1 Polaromonas sp. P1_G2 | reverse complement strand
GGGCGGATCGGCCGCTTCCTAAGGGGAACCCGCATGCCATTTTCATTATCCGTCCGCGCTGCGGCCGCCGGACTGACGCTGCTCACCGCCTTTTCCATGCCGGCGGTCGTTCGCGCCGACGACGCCGTGACCGCCGACGACGACAAGCCAGCGGCGGATGACAAGTCTGCGCCAGATGACAAATCTGCGGCAGATGACAAATCCGCTGCGGATGACAAGGGCGACAAGGCGGACGAAGGCACACCACTGATCGCGATCGAAACCGAGAGCAAGCTGCAAAGCGATAACGGCCTTGGGAGGCCGCATACGTCGGCTGTCTTCGCCACGGTCGAGCCGGAGATCACCGTCAACC
>NZ_JBFUBY010001826.1:0-352 GCF_056405515.1 Polaromonas sp. P1_G2 | reverse complement strand
AGGCTGCCCCTGCGGACAGAGCCCCATTGTTTGCACGCCTGTCGGGAGACGAGTTCGCCGTCCTGCTTTGGGAAGGCGAAGAGGATGCCGGTGCGCTGGCGACCGCAAATCAGTTCATCGACGCATTTGGCAATGGGATAAGTGTTGGCGAGGAGAGCTATCCCGTGTCGGCAAGCATTGGTGTCGCCTGCTTTCCCGCCGATGCCCAATCCTTTACGCAACTGATTTCCTGCGCCGACAAGGCCATGTATCATGCCAAAGCCGCAGGCAAGAACGGCGTCATGCGCTACGTGCGGGCATTTGCCGAGTCTGATGTACGGCTCGAACAAATCAAGCTCGAACTGCAGCAACT
>NZ_JBFUBY010001825.1:0-352 GCF_056405515.1 Polaromonas sp. P1_G2 | reverse complement strand
CAGCAAGCACCGCATCGAAATCGTCGGTGATTTCGATCGTCGGATAGCGAACCTTGACATTCGTCAGCCGCTCTTTCACCAAATCGCATACCGAGACAACACGGACGCCGGGAATTTCCGAGAAATTCCGGACCAGATTGGGGCCCCAATATCCGTAGCCAACAACAGCAACACCGATCATCTGGCTCTCCCGGCCGCCCGCTCCATCGCGGGTTTGTCTTGTGTGTAGCCAACGATCCGGGCCGGCACCCCGACGACGATGGCATGGTTGGGAACATCCTCGATCACCACGGCGCCGGCGCCGATCTGCGCGTTTTCACCGATTGTCACACCCGGCAGGATGGTGGCATTG
>NZ_JBFUBY010001824.1:0-352 GCF_056405515.1 Polaromonas sp. P1_G2 | reverse complement strand
GCTCTATCCGACCAGCTATCTCAAGTCCAAGGGTCTCGGCAAGGCCTGCGCGCTGATCACCGACGGCCGTTTCTCCGGCGGCACGTCGGGCCTGTCGATCGGCCATGTCTCGCCGGAAGCCGCCAATGGCGGCCTGATCGGCCTCGTCCGCGAAGGCGACCGCGTCGAGATCGACATCCCCAATCGGACGATCACGCTTGCCGTCGACGAAGCAACGCTTGCCGCCCGCCGTGCAGAGCAGGATGCGTTCGGCTGGAAGCCGGAGGCTCCGCGCAAGCGCAATGTGACGACGGCGCTGAAGGCCTATGCGGCCTTCGCCACCAGCGCCGACCGCGGCGCGGTGCGTGACCTC
>NZ_JBFUBY010001823.1:0-352 GCF_056405515.1 Polaromonas sp. P1_G2 | reverse complement strand
GCCTTGCACTTCTCGGCAATATCGTTGAGGTTCGACACGCCGGTGCCGAACTGACGGAGCGTGATATTGGTCTTCGCCCAGATGGTCGGGAAACCGGTGATGAGGCCCGTGCCGGCAGCGGCGCCGACGGCAGCAGCACCGGTTTTCAACAGCGAGCGGCGCGAAATGCCCGCTTTTTCGGCAGTCTTGTCATTGCTGATGTCACGCATGGTCTGTTCTCCTTTTATGTTGTTCTGATAGATCAGCTGTCGAGCCGGCCAAGCACGATGGCGTCGCGCGGCTCCCAGAAGAGGGGAAGGGCCTGGCCGACCGTGATCGGCTGGGCAAAAAATTCGTTGTCGCCGAGGATGAC
>NZ_JBFUBY010001822.1:0-352 GCF_056405515.1 Polaromonas sp. P1_G2 | reverse complement strand
GGCACTGGATGCGCTGCTGCGCGAGCAGAGCGTATCGGCCGCGGCGCGCCGGCTGGGACTGAGCACATCCGCCATGAGCCGGACGCTGTCACGCTTGAGGACGGCTTTAGGCGATCCGATCCTCGTGCAGGCCGGGCGCGGCATGGTCGCGACGCCGCACGCTTTGGCAATTGCCGCAGAGGTGCATGCATTGAAGGAGGCCGTCGAGACGGTGCTCAGTCCGCCATCGACCGTGGAAATCCGCAATGTCCGGCGCCAGTTCACCATCCGCGCCAACGAAGCCTTCGTGCTGATCTTTGCTGCAGGACTGAGCGCAGCGGTGGCAAATGCAGCGCCAGGGATAAGGCTTCGC
>NZ_JBFUBY010001821.1:0-352 GCF_056405515.1 Polaromonas sp. P1_G2 | reverse complement strand
CTCAGGGGCAGCCGCATTCCGTATTTCGGGAGTCCTGTTGCGGGCCTGCCGCTGATCTACTGGTAGCGCGGCTCAACGCGAAAGGCGGCCTTCGTCATCGATCAGCACGAGGCGGGATGGGGCAGGATTGCCCCATGTCCAAAGGACGAGATTGAGATCATCCGGATCTGTGCCGGGAGCGAAACTTCTGACCAGCAGTCCATGAAAGCCTTTGGCGACGAGGTTGCGGGCGAAAGCCTGCGTCCGCGCTTCGCCGCTTTTCTTCATCTGATCGCGCCATGTCGTGTCCGCAAGGCCGGCTGGGTCCATGTCCTCTGCCTTGAGAGCGGCCACATCCCGACTGTCGAAAACA
>NZ_JBFUBY010001820.1:0-353 GCF_056405515.1 Polaromonas sp. P1_G2 | reverse complement strand
CAGCATGTTGCTTGAGCAGCACGGCTTCCATTTCGGTCGTCACGGCATTGGCGACCAGCCGGCCGCCCGGCCGGAGTGCGGCTATGGCGGCCTCCATGACGCCGGCTTCACTGCCGCCGCCGCCGATGAAGATGGCGTCAGGCGTCGGCAATAGAGCCAGCGCGTCGGGCGCTATGCCGTCGATCACGACGAGGCCCGGCACGCCGAAATTGCCGGCATTGCGGCGGATGCGGGCAGCGCGCTCGGCATGGCCCTCGATGGCGACGGCGCGCATGGCCGGGTGGCGGAGCATCCATTCGATGGCGATCGAACCGGAGCCGGCGCCGATATCCCAGAGCAGTTCGCCCTTGCGC
>NZ_JBFUBY010001819.1:0-353 GCF_056405515.1 Polaromonas sp. P1_G2 | reverse complement strand
CTTTCGGTGACGGCGGACACAGCGCTCCATGGCCAAGCCACGCATCTCTCCGCCAATGTGATGCTGGACCAAGGCCAAGTGGCCGTCCCCACATTCCAGGCCACCATCGGCAGAAGCAGTTTTGACGGCACGCTCGCCTTCGGTCCGAAATTCCAGCCGGCAGGCCACGTGACCTTCGACATTCCCGATGCCGGCGCACTTGCCTCCGTGATCGGCCAGAAGGCAGAGGGCGCGCTGAAGGGCGGCGCGGACATCACCTCCGAAAATGGCAAGATCGGCATCAGGCTCGACGCCGATGGCACAGTGCGTCAGCAGGTGATCACGGCACTGGCTGACATCAGCCTCGACCATGG
>NZ_JBFUBY010001818.1:0-353 GCF_056405515.1 Polaromonas sp. P1_G2 | reverse complement strand
CAGCTACTTCCCGCTTTGTGCGCATAGTCCCGAATATGTCGCGTTGCTTGCAGCCCGTATCTCCGGCGCCCAAGCGGCTTTCATCGATCTGCCGATGGAGATGCTTGCCCTCCAGGACGACAGCGAGGCACGGGTGCTGCTGAATGACGAGCTGCGCTTCGACAGCAGTGATTACGTTCGCGCGTTATGTGTGACGCTGGGCTGCCGGGACGGCAACGAAGTCTGGGACCATCTGTTCGAAACGCGGCTTCATCAGCATGATTGGCGTAGGTTCTTCGGCGATGTTTCGATCTATTGCGAGCATATCCGCGCATCCACCGATCCTGGCTCAATGGAGCGGGACGGTACGTTGG
>NZ_JBFUBY010001817.1:0-353 GCF_056405515.1 Polaromonas sp. P1_G2 | reverse complement strand
GGCTGCGAGTGTCAGAAATACGAGATAGAGCGGCAGCCCTCTCATTGCAGTGCTGCCTTCATCGCGTCCATGCGCTGACGCCATTCCTCTTCCTTGCGCTGGTCGTCGACCTGCGCCTGCGCCTGCTGCACCATCTTCAGTCCCTCCATCCGAAGGACGTCGTTCTGCAGGAAGGCCGTTTCGGCCTGGAGACGTGCCTGCAGGTCGGCGACATCCTTCGCGTCGCTTGCCGTAGAAATCTGTTGGCGCAACTGGTCGATGCCCGCGATGCGCTTGGTGGCAGTGTCATAGATCTGCTGCCCGAGGCTCATTTGGCCGGCGTTCTGGTTCTGGATACGGGAGAGTTCCTGGGC
>NZ_JBFUBY010001816.1:0-353 GCF_056405515.1 Polaromonas sp. P1_G2 | reverse complement strand
TTTGCGAGCAGATCGGCGCAGATGTGCAGAAGGTGGCCAAGGGCATTGGCATGGACAAGCGCATCGGCGACAAGTTCCTGCATGCAGGTCCGGGCTATGGCGGCTCATGCTTTCCGAAAGACACGCTGGCATTGGTCAAAACCGCACAGGATTATGACAGCCCAATGAGGCTGATCGAGACGACGGTGGCGATCAACGACAACCGCAAGCGGGCGATGGGGCGGAAAGTGATCGCGTCATGCGGCGGCTCGGTACGCGGCAAGAAGATCGCTATCCTCGGTCTGACGTTCAAGCCCAATACCGACGATATGCGTGACGCTCCATCGATCGCGATCATCCAGGCGCTGCAGGAC
>NZ_JBFUBY010001815.1:0-353 GCF_056405515.1 Polaromonas sp. P1_G2 | reverse complement strand
CAGTCGCCATGGCAGAGTGGCGCATCCAGTTCGGGAGCAACGCTTGTGATTATCGACACCCATCTGCATATCGTCGACCAGGCGGCACTCAGCTATCCGTGGCTTGCAGGTGCCGGCCCGTTGAACCGCAGCTTTTCCTATAACGACTATGCCGTCGAGGCCAGGCGCCTCGGCATTGCGGCCAGCCTGCACATGGAGGTCGACGTCGCCGAAAGCGACATCGAAACCGAGACTGATTACGTCACGGAGATCGCTGCCCGCCCCGGCAGCCTCGTGATCGGTGCCATCGCCTCATGCCGTCCGGAACACGAGGGCTTTGCCGAATATCTGGAACGTGTCCGCAATAAGAACAT
>NZ_JBFUBY010001814.1:0-353 GCF_056405515.1 Polaromonas sp. P1_G2 | reverse complement strand
CCAGAAGACATGGCAAAGTCAGGCACTTCCATCCACGCAAGACGATATCGCTCGACAGGTGTCCAGCAGAGCACATGTTGCTCGATGGATCCTTCTCTCCAGACCCGTCTCGTCGGCCGGCGTCTGCTTGGCTGTTTCGAGCCCCACAGTTCATTCGGCGTCGCTTTTGGGCGTTTCTTACGGAGCCAGCAGTAAAGACGCAGGCCGATGTACCAGTCGAGAGCGACAAATACGCGGCCAGCGCCCACACAGTAGCGGTAATAATTCGCCCATCCGCTGGTGATGGCATTCACCTTTCGGAGCTTTTCGCCAAGGCTGACGCAGATGCTGTCGCGCTGCGTCAGTTCCTTGAC
>NZ_JBFUBY010001813.1:0-353 GCF_056405515.1 Polaromonas sp. P1_G2 | reverse complement strand
CGCTGGCGCTGTTGACCGGAAACGGCGTGCCCATCAACCAGGCGCTCGGGCTCAGCATCACCGCTTGCCCGGTCAAGAGCTATCATCCGAAGCTGCAGGAGGTCCGGAAAAAGGTCGTTCAGGGTGCTGCTTTTGTCGCAAGCCTCAAAGCCTCCGGCCTTGTCGATGAATCCAGCCTGGCGCTGCTGAGTGTCGGCGAGGAAGCCAACCGGCTGCCGGAAATGGCCGAGCGCGCCGCCTATCTGATCGAGCGGGATACGACGCGCCAACTCGACCGGCTGCTGAAAGTGCTCACCCCGGCCATTACCATCACGATGGGCCTGGTGATCGGCAGCCTGGTCATCTCGGTGATG
>NZ_JBFUBY010001812.1:0-353 GCF_056405515.1 Polaromonas sp. P1_G2 | reverse complement strand
ACCTCTTTCTGGATCAGCGCCCGTACCTTGCACATCTCCTCGACCTCGGTGACCATCGGGATCATGATCTTGAGCTCGGTACCCCCTGCGGCTTTCAGCAGCGCACGCAACTGGGTCCTGAGCAGACCGGGCCGGTCGAGCGCAAGGCGGATTGCCCGCCAGCCGAGCGCCGGATTCTCTTCCTTGATCGCCTGGAAATAGGGGACGACCTTGTCGGAGCCGATGTCGAGCGTGCGGAATGTGACGGGACGGTTGCCTGCCTGCTTGATGACATTGCGATAGAAATCTTCCTGTTCCTCGCCCTTCGGCATGGTCGAGGCGATCATGAACTGCAGTTCGGTGCGGAACAGGCC
>NZ_JBFUBY010001811.1:0-354 GCF_056405515.1 Polaromonas sp. P1_G2 | reverse complement strand
AATCGACTGCAGGCACGAGTCGATCAAGGGCCTGGTGCTTCGGACGGAATTCGTACGCAAACGCTGACGCGTGTTGCGCATGAACCCCATCGTCACATGAATCGCTGCAGTCTTCTTCAGTTGTTGCCGTCGAAGGCGACGTAAGCGGCAGGCCTCCAGGGCAAAGGTAGCTAGCCTGGTATTGCCCGCCAAAAACCACGTCAGAGATACCGCTCGCGGATATCCACCGTCGATCGCTTGCCGATGTCCTGGTAGTTGGCGATGAGCCAGAGATCGGCGCATTCGCGGCCACGATCCCTGAGATCGACGAGCGCGCCCCAATCGGCGTTAAGCTTGCTCGAGACGGAGAGCGCC
>NZ_JBFUBY010001810.1:0-354 GCF_056405515.1 Polaromonas sp. P1_G2 | reverse complement strand
GGCATTGCCCGCCGTTTGCATTTGAAAGAGGGTTGCATCAGCCGTGCAGCCCCGGCGCCTCGTGGCCTGAGCGCGCCACGTATTCCGTGTAGCCACCATTGTACTGATGGATGCCTTCCGGCGTCAGTTCYAGCACCCGGTTGGACAGCTCGGCGAGGAAATGCCGGTCGTGGCTGACGAACAGCATCGTACCTTCATAGTCGGCCAAGGCCTTGATCAGCATTTCCTTGGTATCGAGGTCGAGATGGTTGGTCGGCTCGTCGAGCACGAGCAGGTTCGGTGGATCGAACAGCATGCGGGCCATGACCAGCCGCGCTTTCTCGCCGCCCGACAGCACCCGGCACTTCTTCTCCC
>NZ_JBFUBY010001809.1:0-354 GCF_056405515.1 Polaromonas sp. P1_G2 | reverse complement strand
GGTGAACCCTGCTCCGAAAAAAAACGGTGTGGAAGAACTGCGCGCCGCTCTGTCAGAAAGCCGCTTCGCTTTTATCTCCATCGGCATATTCTCGTTCTTCGTGAACTTGCTCGTGCTGACCGGATCGCTCTACAGCTTGCAGGTCTATGACCGCGTGCTCACCAGCCGGTCCGAGCCGACACTGGTGGTGCTGACCATCCTGCTGGTAATGATGTATGCGATCATGGGCGTACTGGATCATGCCCGCGGCCGGCTTGCGGCGCGGATCGGCTCACGTTTCCAGGCATCCCTTGAAACGCGCGTCTTCCGCATCGTCACCGACCGGACCATGCTGGCGGCGCAAGGCGTTAATAC
>NZ_JBFUBY010001808.1:0-354 GCF_056405515.1 Polaromonas sp. P1_G2 | reverse complement strand
CCCCTGTGCAACGGTCGAAACGCCCCTATGTTCCCAAATTAATCGCCTTGCGAGGAACCTCACGTCGCCGAAACGCGTTCTTGACGGGTCTGCAAGCGAGATCCCAGAATGCTCAAATCCAAAGTTTTTGAAATTCTTCCTGGCGATGGACGCCGTCTCGGCGCTCAGGTTACGGAAGAAGGCGTCAATTTCGCGATTTTTTCCGCCTGCGCCGAGGGCGTCGAACTTTGTCTTTTCGATGAAGACGGCAAGACGGAAATTGCCCGACTGCGTCTGCCTGAAAACACCGACGAGATCTGGCACGGCTTCGTGCCGGACCTGAAGCCGGGCGCCCTCTATGGATATCGTGTTCAC
>NZ_JBFUBY010001807.1:0-354 GCF_056405515.1 Polaromonas sp. P1_G2 | reverse complement strand
TTCCAGGTCCGGCCCGTCGCCTTGCCGCGCTCGGTCGCCGCGGTACTGTCGAGCATATGGGTGGTCACCCCGACTGTTTTGGCGAAGTCGCGCCAGCGCGCCCAGCCGGCGAGCTCCTGCTCGCTGTTGCTGAGATAGAACAGACCGGAGCGCCGGAAGCCGGCATCCTCGCCGCTTTCGGCGGCAAAACTCTCCCAGAGATCGAGGCTTTTCGTGGCGATCGGCAATTCCCGCGCATCGCGATTCTGCTGCCGGCACCAGCCCCAGTTGCGGCTCGACTGCTCGGCGCCGATCAGGCCCTTCTCGATCAGGGCGACGCTCAGCCCAGATTGTGCCAGATAATATGCTGTGAAC
>NZ_JBFUBY010001806.1:0-354 GCF_056405515.1 Polaromonas sp. P1_G2 | reverse complement strand
GGATATGGGGTGTCCCAGCCCGTGACGCGGGCGATCGGCGCTTCGAGGTGATAGAAGCAATGTTCCTGCACCAAAGCTGCGAGTTCGGCCCCGAAGCCGGAGGTCAGCGTGGCCTCGTGCACGATGACGCACCTGCCGGTTTTCGACACCGAGGCGATGATCGCTTCCAGATCGAGGGGAAGCAACGAGCGGAGGTCGATGATCTCGGCGTCGACGCCGAACTGTTCTGCGGCGGCGATGGCGACGTGCACCATCGTTCCATAGGCCAGCACCGTGATGGCGCAGCCCTCCCTGACGACCTCGGCTTTCCCGATCGCAATCGCGTAGTGTCCGTCAGGGACTTCGCCTTTCGGA
>NZ_JBFUBY010001805.1:0-354 GCF_056405515.1 Polaromonas sp. P1_G2 | reverse complement strand
TGATGACCTGGTCCGCCTCGATGCCATGCAGGATATAACGGATCGCCATTTCCGGCGGCTGGGCTTGGGCCGGAACGCACAGAACCAGACTCAAAACCCATAGCCAGAACAGTCGCAACGGCGAACCTCAGTGATCATATTGCCCGAACGCCCGGCGAGAGCTTTCGATCCCGCCCGCGGCCGAATTCGGTCCTTGATGCTAATATTGTTCGCCGCGTCGGAGAACGCCAGCCTTGGTCGGGTGTTTTGTGCGGGAGGTGACGATGCAAACGCCGCCTGATGACAATGCCGCTGGCGCCCTCGCCGCATTCGACTTCGACCGCGCCACGGTCGAGCGGTTCCGCGAGACATCGC
>NZ_JBFUBY010001804.1:0-354 GCF_056405515.1 Polaromonas sp. P1_G2 | reverse complement strand
GTATAGATCAGGAAGGCGGAACTGGCCTCCTCGTGCAGTGCTGCCTGCTCGACCGGGAGATGTGCCGGTGAAGCAGGCAGGAAATGGCCGGTGGCGACGCCGGCAAGGAACAGGCAGAGACCGGCGGCAATGGCAGCCGGATAGCGCAGCCATCCGATGCGGGCCGGCTGCGGTGCGTCGGCAAACATGGCGGCATCGTCGGGTCGTGTGGTGCGGTAGGGCGCAAACATCGCCTGGATGGCGCGGTTCTGTGCCTGCCAGTCGCGCACCCGGGCGAGATCTTCTGGATGTTCGCGCAGCCAGCGTTCGACGCGCGCCATGTCCTCGGCCGACAGCTGTGCATCGGCATAAGCG
>NZ_JBFUBY010001803.1:0-354 GCF_056405515.1 Polaromonas sp. P1_G2 | reverse complement strand
GAGGTTCTCGGACAGGGCATCGGCGGCGGTCTGCGCAAGGAGGATACGGCACTGCTGGCCAAGCTGAACGCCGCCATCGCCGCCGTCAGGGCCAGCGGAAAATACGCCGAAATCTCCAAGAAATACTTCGATTTCGACCCCTACGGCGAGTGATCCCGATAGGCGGGCGCCATGCGGTGTCCCGCCTCGTCCATCCTCCTCAAGACGATAGCGCTTGAGCCGCAGCGACCTCGATCGGCTGCCCAGGAACAGTCTTCATGTCGACAAACCCATCCCTTCTGGCACTGCTCTCTCCCTATCCGCCGGGATGGGGCGGCGTGCTGCTTTCAGGCGCGGTATCCACCATCCTGATCT
>NZ_JBFUBY010001802.1:0-354 GCF_056405515.1 Polaromonas sp. P1_G2 | reverse complement strand
ATATGAGGCCGGCGGCATCGCCAAGGATGGAGCAAAACTCGTCACCGCCGTCGCCACGGCGAGCGTGCCCAAGGTTACCATCCTCATCGGCGGCAGTTTTGGCGCGGGCAATTACGGCATGGGTGGCCGCGCCTATCGCCCCAGATTCCTCTTCGCCTGGCCGAACAGCCGCATCAGCGTCATGGGCGGCGAACAGGCCGCGTCGGTTCTCGCCACCATCAAACGGGACGGTATGGAAGCCAAGGGCGAGACATGGTCCGCCGAAGACGAGGACGCGTTCAAGAGCCCGATCCGGGAGAAATACGAGACGGAGGGCAACCCGTATTTTGCCACGGCGCGACTGTGGGACGATGG
>NZ_JBFUBY010001801.1:0-355 GCF_056405515.1 Polaromonas sp. P1_G2 | reverse complement strand
CTTCGAGCGAAGCCGGCGCCTTGTTCGGATCGAGGCCGGCTTTCTTGAACAGGTCGGTGTTGTAGGCGATGATCGAGGCGTCCGGCAGCGCCGGCACGCCATAGATCTTGCCGTCATAGGWGGCGAGGCGGATATGCGAGGGGCTGAGTGCGGCGGAATAGGGCAGGCCCTTGACGAAATCGCTAATGTCCTCAAGGCTGTCATTGGAAGCGAAGGTCGGCAGGTAGATCAGGTCGAGGACGGCGCCATCCGGAGCCGCGCCGGCGGCGATCGAAGCACCGAGCTTCGGCACCATCTGTTCGGCGGTGATCTGGGTCACATGGACCTTGTCGGAATGCGAGGCATTGTATTTGTC
>NZ_JBFUBY010001800.1:0-355 GCF_056405515.1 Polaromonas sp. P1_G2 | reverse complement strand
CCTGAATGGACGCAAACGATCGCATCGTCAGGCAGTTCTGCGCGGTCTTCGAGCGGCTGGATGCGGATGAATTGGTTGGCTATTTTTCAGCCGATGCCGTCTATCACAATATGCCGATGCAGCCCCTGGTTGGCTATATGGCAATCCGCGCTTTCCTTGCGGATATTCCCAACCAGTTCAGGGGACTACGCTTCGAGATCGTCAACCAGATTGCGGCCGGCGATCTCGTCATGAACGAGCGCATCGACCATTTCACCCTTGCCCAAGGCTCGGTCGCACTCCCCGTGGCCGGGATTTTCCAGCTTCGGGGCGGCAAGATCATCGCTTGGCGGGACTATTTCGATCTCGCGACATT
>NZ_JBFUBY010001799.1:0-355 GCF_056405515.1 Polaromonas sp. P1_G2 | reverse complement strand
GGACAGGGCCGGTCGCATGCAGTGGATGAACCTCCGCAATCTGAGCCAGGAGAAGATTGTCTTCGCCATCGCGGTGATCATCTTCATTGCCGCCTCCATCGGTCTGCCAGGCTTTTTCACCTCGGAGAATATCGTCGCCATCGTCCGCTCGGTCTCGGTGCTCGGCATCCTGGCGCTTGGCATGGCGATCGTCATCATCGGCCGCGGCATCGATCTCGCTGCCGTGGCGATCATGGCGATGTCGGTCGCTTGGTATCTGCAACTGCTCAATGACGGCACGGCCGATGCCATTGCACTGCCGACGGTTCTGGCTGGCGTGCTGTTCATCGGACTGCTGAACGGCTTTCTCGTGGCC
>NZ_JBFUBY010001798.1:0-355 GCF_056405515.1 Polaromonas sp. P1_G2 | reverse complement strand
GCGCGCAGCCGTTCGGCGACCTGCACCAGCAGCGCGTCCCCGACCGGATGGCCGAGCGTGTCGTTGACGATTTTGAAGCGGTCGAGGTCGAGGAACAGCAGCGCGGATTCGCGATCGGCGGCGCTTGCGGCGTATTCGGTGATGTGCTGGCGGAACAGCGTGCGGTTGGCGAGATTGGTCAGGCTGTCGTGCATGGCGAGATGCGCGATCTTTTCCGAAGCGGCCTGCTTTTCGGTAATGTCTTCATGGGTGACGACAAAGCCGCCGTCCGGAAGCCGCATCACCGTCATGGTCATGACACGGCGGTCATCCAATTCGACCACGCGCTGCGAGGTCTGGTAGGTGCCGCCATGGG
>NZ_JBFUBY010001797.1:0-355 GCF_056405515.1 Polaromonas sp. P1_G2 | reverse complement strand
GCGATGCATAGACCAGCAGCTTCTTCGGCACGCAGCCGCGGATGACGCAGGTGCCGCCGAAACGATATTCCTCGGCGATCGCCACCTTCTTGCCGAGCGAGGCGGCCACCCGCGCGGCACGCACGCCGCCCGAACCTCCGCCGATGACAAACAGATCATAATCGAAATCCGGCATGCGAAACCCCTGTCAGTGGATGCCCGGAGCATATGGAGAGAGTCCGGGCAAAAGAAAAGCCCGTCTCGCGGAAACGGGCTTTCGGATTGATCAGCGGTGCCTGTAGGGCGCCGAAATCGTTATTTCTTCTTTTTCTGCGCTTCGATCTTGGCTTCGAGCTCGTCCTCTGTCGCCTTGGAC
>NZ_JBFUBY010001796.1:0-355 GCF_056405515.1 Polaromonas sp. P1_G2 | reverse complement strand
CTCGTACCAGCGCTCGATCAGGCCCTTCAACGCGGGATCGCGGTTCAGCATCCACAGCCTGACCAGGCCGTAGAGGCCGACGCCTTGCGGCCATTCCCACGAATTGAAGCTGATATAGTCGCCTGCCGAGCCGTCGAGATTGGGCTCGCTGTAGCGGCCGTCATGGCTGAGCTCGGTCATGCCCTGGACCAGCCGTTCGAGGCGCTCGCGCAGGACGCGTCCGCTAGGACTCATGAGCCGTCTCCTCCCGTGTCTCGCCACCCGGATTATTGCAGTCGGGCGTCTTGCAGGACAGGTGACACAACGAATTTTCTTGCGCAACATGAAAATTTCTTGCAGTCTCGCGCAACAATGC
>NZ_JBFUBY010001795.1:0-355 GCF_056405515.1 Polaromonas sp. P1_G2 | reverse complement strand
CCGGTGACGGACTGTTCGATACGAGCTCGGTGCGCCGCGAATTCTTCATGCCGGCCTTCTGGCCGAGTGATCCCTCGTTCGGCGAAAAGGCCGGCAACAGCAATGCGCCTTCGGACATAACCCTTCCGGAATGCGCAACCCAGAATGTGATGCTGGTGGCCGAACGGGGCGGCATGCGCAATCTGGGGCTCGACAAGATCGAGCCGTTTGCACGCCCCTATCAGTCGCGCGTGCTCCGCTACGAACTCGGCGCCGACAATCTCTGGCGGCCCAAAGGGCGCTACGACGTCGGCTTTCATGATCGCAGCATCAAGGATGGCGAGCCGCTATTGTTTGCCAATGCGGCCGGCGGCGT
>NZ_JBFUBY010001794.1:0-355 GCF_056405515.1 Polaromonas sp. P1_G2 | reverse complement strand
TGCCGATCTCTGCCCATGCCGAGAACCTGACCTTGACGTCGACGACCATCCCCGAATGGAAGGCCGTCTACGGTCAGGTCGAAGCACGCGACAGCGTGCTGGCACGCGCCCGCATCGGCGGCACGATCGTCGAACTCCGTGTCACGGAGGGCGATATGGTCAAGCCGGGAGACGTCGTCGCCGTGGTCAAGGACGACAAGATCGACTTCCAGATCAAGGCGATCGATGCCCAATTGCTTGGCCTACAAGCTTCGTTGAAGAATGCCGAGACTGAACTCGACCGCGCCCAGACGCTGATCAAGAGCGGTGCGACCACCGTCGCGCGGCTCGACCAGTTGCGAACCGAGGCCGATAT
>NZ_JBFUBY010001793.1:0-355 GCF_056405515.1 Polaromonas sp. P1_G2 | reverse complement strand
CGGCATAGCCGTGAAGAACGAACTCCTCGAAGGCGGCGGCCAGGATCTCGCCGGGTCGCTCGGGCTTGCGTCGTATTTTTTTCGGGCTGGACGGGTCCGTAGGATCGATGGTCTTTGCGCCTTTCATATTCCTCCATTATCCTCCCTTGACAGAAGCAGGGCTCTTTTACTACTTAACTGACGCGTTAGTCAATTAGCGATGACGCTTGCGCCAACAAGGAGCGTATCCATGACCAAGGCCGTAATCCGGGCGTGCCGCTCAGCCGGAACGCTCACCATGCTGATGGCGCTTCTGCCGGTGCTCTCCGCCTGCGGTCAGAAGCAGGCCGCGCCCTCCAATCCGCCTCTGTCGGTC
>NZ_JBFUBY010001792.1:0-355 GCF_056405515.1 Polaromonas sp. P1_G2 | reverse complement strand
TCCGATAGCTGCCCGACGCCGGCTTTGGCCGCCGCCTTGCGCGGGCCATCCGAGAAGGCCTCGTCGCGCGACCCGATCACGCGCTCGCGGAACATGATCACCTCCGGGTCGGTCGCACCCCAGGCATCGGCCGGTTTGCCGATGACGCGGCAATGCGCGTGCCCTTGCGCTGCGCATTCGACCTCCTTGTAGACGATCAAGGTGTCGAAGAACGTGCTTGCATAGCCCGAAGCATAACCGAGCTGTGTCCAGCAGACCGGCTCGGCTGAATGAGTTGCCTGGCGGAAGGGTGCGGCCTCGGCGCTGTCATGCCAAAGGAACTCGGCTGAGAACCGCTTCTTGCGGAAGTCGTAGG
>NZ_JBFUBY010001791.1:0-355 GCF_056405515.1 Polaromonas sp. P1_G2 | reverse complement strand
GGCCGCCTTTGCCGGCAATGTGRTTCTTGATATTGCCGAGCACGAAATTGACCCGTGTCGGCTCCGACAGATGATAGACGACCTTCTGCACACCGTCCGCCGGCACATTGGCGCTGGCGGAAACGGGCAGGACGGAGGCAGCCGCGCCGCCGGCCAAGCCGGGCAACAGGCGCGAGAAGATGGTGCGGCGGGAAAACAGCATGGCGTTTTTCTCCTTTGGGGCTCAGATCACTGCGTCACGGTTCCCTTTTTGACCGCGGCATTGACGTCGTCGTCATAGATGACCGACAGGCAATTCTTGAGCTCGCTCTCCTGCAGCACAAAGGTCCGGTCGTCTGTATCGAAACCCTTGGTG
>NZ_JBFUBY010001790.1:0-355 GCF_056405515.1 Polaromonas sp. P1_G2 | reverse complement strand
CGGGCCACAATGACATCACCGGCGATGTCCGCTACGCCGAAGTCCAGGAGATGGTCAACGGCAAGCTGGTGACCATCGGCGATATGTATGTGGGCAATAGCGAAGCTCCAGGAAGTGTCTATGTCCATATCCCATCACTGGCTTCGCTGACCCCAGACAGCCTCTTTGCGCAGGTTGAGAAGTTGGGAGCAGCTCAGTTGGACCTTTACGGGAGAACGGGCAATGACAAACTCTACGGAAACACCTCCGGAAATATTTTCAACGGCGGTTCCGGCAACGACGTATTGACAGGTTATGCTGGTAAAGACCAGTTCGTTTTCGAGGCGACTGGCAAGGACAATGCCGACCATATAAC
>NZ_JBFUBY010001789.1:0-356 GCF_056405515.1 Polaromonas sp. P1_G2 | reverse complement strand
GCTCCACGGCGCACCCTGCCGCGTTCGCCATATCCCTCGCAAATTCCAGGAAATCCGCTATGATTATGCCGTGAGAAGTTACGGACTGGTGCTGCTAGGCTATTCGCTGAAACCCTTCGGGCCGCACGATCCGTTGGGAGATTTGCTGTTTTCACTGATCGATAGTGCCAAAGTCGTCGTAATAGATTATGCGCCGGCGCTGGACAGGGGTGCTTCGCAGGTGCCGGTCATCGTCAATCGTCCCTCCGTCAGGGTTCGGATGACAGCGGACCTCCGCCTGCATGACCCGGAAATCGCCGAGACACCCTATGCAGACCGGCGCTTTTATGTTCTCGATCCGGTTGCCATGTCGTAAG
>NZ_JBFUBY010001788.1:0-356 GCF_056405515.1 Polaromonas sp. P1_G2 | reverse complement strand
GAGCATAGACATGCAACATTTCAAGGAAGGGTTGATTATAGGCGCCTTCATATTTCTATTCTCTTCGGCATTAGCCGAAATTACCAAGTATAATCATACATCTTCCCCCAAGATTCATGGAGGGATAATAGGGTTGATTTCGGCGTTATGTGCAATTGCAATAGTTAAATTATTTTTGCTGAATGGAGTCGCCCTTCGGTAGTCGGTGGTTGCCGGATTGTTCGACCTCACGTTACGGCCTGTTCCGGCCCTGTCGCAAATTTTCACGCTTTTCCGTATGTTGACCATCGGCGAGGAAATTGCCGCTCCCAATCCTGCAATGCCGATGCTGATTTGACCGCTGCATAATTGAAAGC
>NZ_JBFUBY010001787.1:0-356 GCF_056405515.1 Polaromonas sp. P1_G2 | reverse complement strand
ATGCAATGCATACCATCGAGAGCATTGATCAGGCACAAATTCCTGACGGGGTGGCGCCCGAGTTCTTCGCTAAAACTCGCCTGACGGCCGGCGATCAGCGGAACATTTTCTGCACGCTTTGCAATCGTCTACTATCTGCCGGCGCGGTCGCCGCCACAGACGAGGGTTTTTTCGCCTTTGGTGGGAGCGAAATTTCGATCCGGTCAAGCGGCGGAGGTTTGGACATTCAAGTGTT
This sequence comes from Polaromonas sp. P1_G2, assembly GCF_056405515.1. Taxonomy (NCBI): domain Bacteria; kingdom Pseudomonadati; phylum Pseudomonadota; class Betaproteobacteria; order Burkholderiales; family Comamonadaceae; genus Polaromonas; species Polaromonas sp. P1_G2. The sequence goes on along the minus strand of NZ_JBFUBY010001787.1, from coordinate 121 downwards.
TGCAGAGGACATTCTCACACTTGTTGGAATCCGAGCTATGCTCGAGGGTTGCCTCCACGAAGTGCCAGGACGCCCGTTCAAATGTATTCAGTGGCAGTCGGAGCAAGTGTCGGCACAGTCG
>NZ_JBFUBY010001786.1:0-356 GCF_056405515.1 Polaromonas sp. P1_G2 | reverse complement strand
GTGCCGACAGCCGTGATGACGGTTGCGAGATTGACGCTGTTTTCATCCATGTAGATGCCGTGCTGGACCTGCGGCCGGATCTTCTGCAGGTCTTCGATCGTGTTGCACGGCTGCTCCATGATGAAGGGAATGTCAGAGCATTCACGGCTGATGCGCAGCGCATCCCGCGTGGTCCAGCCGCGATTGGCATCAACGGCAAGCCGCATGCCGGATTTTCCGATGACTTCCCAGACCTTGCGGACCACTGCGATATCGACCTCCACCGGCCGGCCGCCCACCTTGACCTGAAGACGGGGATAGCCTTCCTCCATCTTCTCGCGGGCGATACGGGCAATGTCATCCGGCGTGCCCACGCC
>NZ_JBFUBY010001785.1:0-356 GCF_056405515.1 Polaromonas sp. P1_G2 | reverse complement strand
GTTCTCCTACTCACCATCGCTGCCAAGCAATTCGCCGGGCCGGTCGTCTTCCGCCCCCTCGCGGCGCGCCCGCGCCTGGAGCTTGCGGCGGGCAAGATTGGCGCGCAACTCCAGCTTCAGCCGCTCGGCGCGTTTGTCGGCGGCTGTCTTTCTCTCTGGTTTTTCCGGCTTATCCTCGGCCATGGCTTTTCATAGCGCAAAATTCGGGCGCGGCAAACCAAAGTCGAGAGGAAGCGTTGAAGAGGGTGGAGGAACGACCATGGTCTTTATCGGCACGGCCGCGTGGAGCATGGCGAAATCGGCGGCGAATCGGTTTCCACAAGACGGTTCGTCGCTGCATCGCTATGCGAATGTAC
>NZ_JBFUBY010001784.1:0-356 GCF_056405515.1 Polaromonas sp. P1_G2 | reverse complement strand
CGTCACCCCCTTGAAAATATTCGGCATATTTTCCGCCAGTGAACGTATCGTCGCCGTTGAAACCGTGAACCGTTCCGCTGACAATCATCCCGGTCGCGCCGCTATAGACGTCGTTGCCGGTGCCAAAAAATATCGCGCCGGTCATCTTGCCATTGTTGACGATCGTCTGATCGCCGGTTGCGAGAGAGCCATTATAGGCAAAGCTCGTTTCGCTATCGGTGACACCGTTGTTGGTAAACTGGAAATCTTCGGAGCCGGCCCTCTGCACAGACGCGTTTGTCGCGTCGATCTTGTTGTTGTTGACCAATTCCGATGCGCCGCTTGCAGCATTGCCAGCGAGGTAGACGCCGATATCG
>NZ_JBFUBY010001783.1:0-356 GCF_056405515.1 Polaromonas sp. P1_G2 | reverse complement strand
CCATTATTGTGAAGGCTCAAAAGAACCCGCGCGGATAGTTGCGTAGAAGTCGTCGGCCATCAATTTTGTATGGCCGAAGTCATTTTGGATCGCAATCACCTGGAACTCGTCTGCCGTCGCATAGCCGATCGTCATGTTGCTCGATCTTGGCTTCGTCAAACGGTGCGGTAGCCAGGGGAACCATGCAATCGGCTGGGCACACCGCTGCGAAAGCAGATCAGAGGAGAGCTGTCTTGTGCCGGAGGCGGCCGCAGCGGCCTCAGAACAGGAAATCGGCCTTCGACAAGTCGTGAAAGTTGACGTCGTCAAGGGTCAGCACGTCGCCGTGCCCGAAGTCGTGGACAGCATCGCTGCCG
>NZ_JBFUBY010001782.1:0-356 GCF_056405515.1 Polaromonas sp. P1_G2 | reverse complement strand
CCATTCCGTTAGTTCACCCGCCTCCCAGAGATAATGCAGCATCGCCCGCAGCGACAGTTTTCGCGGCTCATTGCGGATGCCGTGTTCAGTCGATTCAGCCGGCGCGCCGGGCGCGGCACGAGGCCCCCGTTTCGTCAGCGAAAAATCCAACTTTAGGTTCGTCTTGCCGCTGGCATCGATCTGGATCGCATTGCCGATCAACGGGCCAAGTCCGGAAAGCTCATAAGGAGGCTCATATGATGGGCAGGCAGGATCGTGATCACGTCCCGATAGTGGCATCCGCTTGATGAGATACTGGTCTTCGACCCGTGCGATGTACATCGGTGCCGCCGGCGCCTTGCACATGCACAGCGGGC
>NZ_JBFUBY010001781.1:0-357 GCF_056405515.1 Polaromonas sp. P1_G2 | reverse complement strand
ACTCTCCCGCTTCCAATCCCGGGAACCCAATCACTGATCCAGATTCTCCCGCGTCTGGTGCAGCGAGGGAAGCTGGTGGGCATCGTTTCGCCTACCTATGGTGAATATCACCACTGTTTCGAAGGTGCTGGTTTTGCCGTCGATCATCTCGCGTCGGCCGACGATCTTCGTCCCGACCATGGGACGCTGATCGTCGTCAATCCCAACAATCCAAACGGTTTGCTGCATGCGCCGCAGACACTTCTTCTGCTGCACAAAATACTCCGCTCCCGCGGCGGCCACCTCCACGTCGACGAAGCGTTCGGCGATACCCGCCCCGAACTCAGCGTCGCGCGCGAAGCCTCCGAACTCCCAGGC
>NZ_JBFUBY010001780.1:0-357 GCF_056405515.1 Polaromonas sp. P1_G2 | reverse complement strand
GTGCTGGTCTTGCCGCTGCGGACAATACGATCGAGGCCTGGGTGGATGACGCCCTGCCATTCGATCCTCATATCGGCACCGATCTCGCTGCAGTTCTCGCTGGCGACGTGAAGGGCGATGTCGCCGACTTTGTCCGGAGCAACTATTCGAAGCCTCTCGACAGCGGCCGCCGCAAGCCAAAGATCAATGACGACGCTGCGACGGACCAGTCGTGGCGACGTATCGACGCCGATTGGCTGGGACTTGTCGCCGATCTTGCGATGCAGCTTGACCGAGGCGTCAACAATACCAGCCTGGTGCTGGCGTTTGAGATGCTGGATACAAAGAGGGTCTTCCTGTTCCCGGGGGATGCCCAGG
>NZ_JBFUBY010001779.1:0-357 GCF_056405515.1 Polaromonas sp. P1_G2 | reverse complement strand
GCGGAAACAGCGTGCCGAGCCCATAGAGCTCGCCATAGACCTGCTGGACGGAGACGATGTAGGAGAACAGCGAAATAAGCGTCAGCGTGCTCGCCACCGCATAGCCGGCCGTAATCCGGTTGGTGCAGATTTCCACGAGCGCCTCGGCAAGGCTGCCGAGCGCCAATGACCGCCGGTCCCCGATCGCAAGCGTTTCGCGCAAACGTGTAGACATCCAGACGAGGATCAGCGTTGCCGCCACGGTATTGAAGATGAAAATGCCCTTCCAGCCGGCGGCGAGTTCGATCGACTGGCCGATGGTCGGCGCGATGATCGGGATGATCATGAACGTGGTGAAGACGAAGGTCAGCACCCGGC
>NZ_JBFUBY010001778.1:0-357 GCF_056405515.1 Polaromonas sp. P1_G2 | reverse complement strand
GGGGAAGGTGACGAAGACCGTGGCGAGCACGATGCCGGGCACCGCGAAGAGCACCTCGACCCCGTGCGCCTTGAGCCAAGGCCCGAGCGCGCTGTTGGCGCCGAACAGCAGAACATAGACCAGGCCGGAAATCACCGGCGAGATCGAGAACGGCAGGTCGATCAGGGTGATCAGGAAGGTCTTGCCCTTGAAATCGAACTTGGCGATCGCCCAGGAGGCGGCGAGCCCGAACAGCAGATTGAGCGGCACCGCAATAGCGGCGACGAGCAGCGTCAGGCGGATCGCCGCCTGCGCGTCCGGATCGCTCAATGCCTCCATATAGGTGCCAAAGCCATGCCGAAAGGCTTCGACCAGGAC
>NZ_JBFUBY010001777.1:0-357 GCF_056405515.1 Polaromonas sp. P1_G2 | reverse complement strand
CCGTAGCGGTCCGTCCCTGGCAAAAAGCCCGCGCCTTGTCGAGCGAGCGACCGGCGATAATCAGCGTCAGCCGTGGATCATCGGCAAGCAGATCGGCGAGACGGCCGCCGAAGATGCCATAGCCGCCGAGAATGAGGATCGTGAGATGGGTCATGCGGTCGCCGGTCAATCTTCGAGCAGGGTCTCGGCCAGGTCGAGCGCGTCGACCGGCCAGTAGATGGATGGCCGCGGGCGCAGGACATTGGGCCTGCCCTTTTCCGGCCGACAGGTGAGGATTTTCGTCTCCCATTGCGCCGGAATGGCGCCATGACCATGGACCGCACCCAGCAGGGCACCGCAAATCGCAGCATTGGTGTC
>NZ_JBFUBY010001776.1:0-357 GCF_056405515.1 Polaromonas sp. P1_G2 | reverse complement strand
GACATATCCGTGTGGTCGAGKGTCAMCGTGTCYTTGCCGTGRTGGATGACGAGATCGTCGCCGGAGACTGTGACATGCGCCATCATCGCGTCGAAGTCCTTGAACAGCTGTGGCCCGTGGGAGAAATCGACGCGATCCTTGCTGGAGAAATCGGTGATCTCGTCCTTGCCGAAATGGCCGKTGAAGATGAACACATCMGCCGCACCATAGCCGGTCAGRACATCATTGCCCTTRCCGCCRGTCAGGAGGTTCTTGCCGTCRTCGCCGCCGAGCGTATCGTCATGGGCAGAGCCTTGCAGGTTCTCGAAACCCAGGAGGATATCGCCTTCAGCATCGCCACCGCTCTTGGTATTTGCC
>NZ_JBFUBY010001775.1:0-357 GCF_056405515.1 Polaromonas sp. P1_G2 | reverse complement strand
GCCCTGGAAATTGGCGTAGTTGGCGGTCAGAACAGATTTGACTGCATCGGTAAAATTCATGGGATCCCCCAATAATGATGTGAACGCTAAGTCAGCCCCTGGACAGCGGAAACTGGACCGCTGGCGACAAGACGCGGCATCACGACGCTTTATTCATTACCCAAGCGATTTTCCCCCGGCAGCGACAATATGCGCGTTTCGGCTTTTTGTCACTTCCTAATGGTAGCCACGCTCTTTCGAGACACGTTCCGGCTGACGGATGGCTGGTTTTCCGGGCTAGAAAACGTCACAGAGTAAACATGCACATGTAAACATCTGTCATTCACGTCATGTTCGCACAACGAAGCAAAACTATAT
>NZ_JBFUBY010001774.1:0-357 GCF_056405515.1 Polaromonas sp. P1_G2 | reverse complement strand
GGCGAAGAAGGCCGGGCTGATCGACCTGGTCGACTGGCTGGTTCAGTCGGTCAGTTCCCAGGGGAAGTGATCGAGCCGTTCCGGCCCCTTGCCGGTGATCAGCACCTGGGTTTCGAGCTTGACGCTTTCGCAGCCCTTTTCGGAGATCAGGCTTTCGACGCAGACGACCATGCCGGTCTCGAAGCGGCCGCCCTGATTGTGCTCGAAATCGGTATGACAGAGCACCAACGGCCATTCGTCCGCCATGCCGACGCCATGGACGGCGAGCGAATAGCGGTAAGGCTGGTAGCGCTCGGGGATCTTCCAGGATTTCTCGTTGAATTCTCGAAAATCGAGGCCGTCGCGCAAGAGCGACAG
>NZ_JBFUBY010001773.1:0-357 GCF_056405515.1 Polaromonas sp. P1_G2 | reverse complement strand
GAACTGACCAACGGCGCAGACGTCACGGTCTTCGGCACGACCGCCCGTCCGGCGGGTGACAAACTGGACGCGATCAGGAACGTGCCGGGCGTTGAGGCCGCGAGAACCATGCAACATCGCTTCGCCTATGTCGGAGCCGACCTGCAGGACCTTTATGGCATCGATCCAAGATTGATCGGCGCCGCGACGAGCCTGTCCGACGCCTATTTCAGCGGCGGGTCGACGCGTGAAATCCTGAAAAAGCTCGCCGATACGCCGAACGGCGTCCTGGTGTCGGAGGAGACGGTCAGCGACTTCCAACTGCAGGAGGGCGACGCTATCAATCTTCGGCTGGTGAGCGCCACGGACAATCAGTAC
>NZ_JBFUBY010001772.1:0-357 GCF_056405515.1 Polaromonas sp. P1_G2 | reverse complement strand
GCGTCCACGCACCACGTTTCGTCGTCGCCCGGTTCCTGGGCAATGACGATACGGTCATGGGTGCAGTGGCACTGGTGCTGAGGCAGCATGGCCGCATTGCTGACGGTCCCAGAAGAGCATTGGCAAGCGCTCCCGCGGCGTAGAGCTGCCCCCGGATCGTCGCAAGCCTGCCGATCTGCATATTCATTCCGACGGGACCGAGCCCAGCTTCTGACCCACCGTTCTGGCGATGAGCGACAGTGAAATGGCACCAGCATCGGGATGACCAATGCTGCGCTCCGCAAGCGGTCTTGCCCGGCCAAGCCGTGGCCTGAGCGGCACTGTCGCTTGTGCAGCAGCCTCGCAGGCGTCACTGGC
>NZ_JBFUBY010001771.1:0-358 GCF_056405515.1 Polaromonas sp. P1_G2 | reverse complement strand
GCATTTTTAGGGGTTTTTGGACAATTCGTATTAAATATAAAACTCATGCGCGCAAAAAATGCAATCAATAGCGCCAAAGCTTCCAACAACCCGAAGTACAGTGTCCTGCTTGCGCTGTCCGAAATCGGAACAATTTTGCCCGGCAAAGGCACATCGATGTAACCTTTCGCCTGAAAGTTCAGCCCTAAAATGATTTGGCCGCGGGCATCGATAACGGCGGAAATGCCGCTGTTCGAGTTGCGAATCACCGGCAGGCCCGTCTCGACGGCGCGCAGCCGCGCCTGAAAGAAGTGCTGCCATGGCCCCGGCGTGTAGCCGAACCAGCCGTCATTGGTGATATTGACGATGGCGTCGGCTT
>NZ_JBFUBY010001770.1:0-358 GCF_056405515.1 Polaromonas sp. P1_G2 | reverse complement strand
GTGCAGCGCCTTAACTTGGTTTTCGTTATACGCCTGAATAATCCAAATGTGCAGTGCGAAAAATATGCAGCTGCTATGCGTTTAAGCATAAATTGCTGATTTTTCAGGCGAAGATCAAAATCGCGCCTTTCGTTAACGCGATCCGATTTTCCGACCAAGCTATTGTTATATAGAGTTAATTCGTCGCGCCTCAATTTTGGCCCGGACCGGCGATGGAAATATGTGCGGGAAAGCGCTTCGGCCAACGCCTTTATCCGGCCTGTGCGGCGCAATGCGGCCGTCCGTGCGGTGCAAGAGAGAAGCCAGGATTTGGAGAAATAATTTGTACGCAAACGAAAACCGCCGGATTGCTCCGGCG
>NZ_JBFUBY010001769.1:0-358 GCF_056405515.1 Polaromonas sp. P1_G2 | reverse complement strand
GTGCGTCACGGGTTTCGTCGTCGGGGATGCGCAGCAGCGCCTCGGCAAGGCACATCAGCGCCACGCCCTCCTGGCTCGACAGAGAATATTCATGCACGAGGCCCTCGACGCCCGTGCCCTTGTGCTTGGCACGCAGTGTCTCGATCAGGATACGGGCCGTATTGGCCACGTCAGCTTTCATCTTTTCCGGCAGTCTGGCGGCTTCGACCAGGGGCGGCAGGGCCTCCGGCTCCGGCCGGCGATAGGCGGCGGTGATTGCTTGCCTGAGCGGCGATTGGGCATGGATCGGCGGCGCAAAATCAGCAAACGGCTGGCCGGCCTCGGTGTCTTCGTTCATCTTCAATGAGGTCGGCATGGT
>NZ_JBFUBY010001768.1:0-358 GCF_056405515.1 Polaromonas sp. P1_G2 | reverse complement strand
GACGATGAGGTAGATGACGCGATATAAGGAATCTGACTTCAAGCTATTTTCTGAGCGCATTGCTGCGCTGCCCGAGGCTCGCAGGCGCGAAATTGAGGACGGCGCTCGGACGATCATGGAGCAGATGCATCTCGCCGAAGTTCGCAAAGCGCTGGACGTTACGCAGAAATCACTCGCCGAGAAGACGGGCATCAAGCAGGCGGAGCTGTCGCGGATCGAGAACAACATCGAGACCGTGCAGATCAAAACACTCGACCGCTATGTCACCGGCCTCGGCGGCACATGCAAGATCGTCGCCGAGTTTCCTGACGGCACGGTGGCTGAAATTCCGTTGCGCGCGGGCAAGCCGGTCAAGTCG
>NZ_JBFUBY010001767.1:0-358 GCF_056405515.1 Polaromonas sp. P1_G2 | reverse complement strand
GTTCCGCTGTCACCGGTCAGGGTAAAGGGGCGCTTGCTGAAGTCGACCTTGTTGATGTGGTCGAAAATAATCTCGGTCTTGAAGCGCTCGGCGTGTTCGAGGAAGCGCTGCATCAGGTCCGGCCCCTGCACGCCGTGCACATCGGCCGGCCAGTTGTCGACATCGGTGGTGGTCATGAGCTGGCCGCCCTGTGCGATGCCGGTGATCAGCACCGGGTTGAGGTTGGCGCGCGCCGCGTAGACGGCCGCGGTATAGCCGGCAGGTCCCGAACCGAGGATTAAGACTCTTGAATGTTTCATGTTGAAAAACTGATTGGGAAAGTGTAAGAACTCAGGTAGAGTCGTGCCGCATAAGCGCC
>NZ_JBFUBY010001766.1:0-359 GCF_056405515.1 Polaromonas sp. P1_G2 | reverse complement strand
ATGCACGGCGGTGCAGCCTGGAATTGATTTTCTTTTCACGCCTAAAAAACCGCTCGACATTTCTCCTGTATCGTTACAGATTTTTGCCCGGGTGGAGGAAGGCATGGCGCAAATGTGCAAGTTCACCTAGACAGCGCGGCATGCGTTCGGGAAGGCAAAAATGAAGCATAATCAGCACTTAGGTCACGGGCTGGCGCCGGGGGAACGGCCAACCCTGAAGACCATCGCCTATATGACCGGGCTGGGGGTCACCACCGTGTCGCGTGCGCTCAAGGACGCGCCTGACATCAGCCAGGAGACCAAGGAACGGGTGCGCCTGGTCGCTACCCAGATCGGCTATCATCCAAACCGCGCCGGCG
>NZ_JBFUBY010001765.1:0-359 GCF_056405515.1 Polaromonas sp. P1_G2 | reverse complement strand
CGCCTGCCGTCAACGCGGCCGGTCCGCACATTTTGCAGCTTGCAGGAGATCGGACAATCACGGCCCGCATCATCGTCGTCGCCTCCGGCGCCCGCTACCGGCGGCCGGATGTCGCCAATATCGGGGCGCTGGAAGGCAATGGCATTTCCTATTGGGCGTCCTCGATCGAGGCGAGGCTCTGTGCTGGCGAAGACATCGTGCTCGTCGGTGGCGGCAATTCGGCCGGCCAGGCCATCGCGTTCCTGGCGCCGCAGGTCAACCGGCTGCACCTGGTGGTCCGGCGTCCGCTCGAAGCGACGATGTCGCGCTATCTGATCGATCGCATTGGCGCCCTGCCAAATGTCGAATTGCATACGAGC
>NZ_JBFUBY010001764.1:0-359 GCF_056405515.1 Polaromonas sp. P1_G2 | reverse complement strand
GGATTTCGGCGTCTGCGCCGGCTATGCGCCGTCAAATGCGGATATCGCCGTGCTGAAGACGATGGACCATGTCCATATCGGCTGGCTCGACGACGGCGGTGCTTTGCGTCGCACGCTTGCGGCTGCCGGAGTGAGCGCGTCGCAGGACATCTCCGTCAATGCCGATCCCGCCAATCTGGGCATTGATGGGCTGACCGTCGCGTTCGGTTCCGCCGATGGCGACGGAGAACTGGCCGGACGCACAGCGGCGGACTTGCTTATACGTGGCGCCAAGGTCGCGGTGGTGACCTGTGGCGCCGACGGCTCTTATGCAGCCACGGCAACCGCCAAGGCGAAAACCGGCATCACGCCTGTTGACG
>NZ_JBFUBY010001763.1:0-359 GCF_056405515.1 Polaromonas sp. P1_G2 | reverse complement strand
CGTGATCGTCAGCCGCATTCAGGTCCTGCCTGGCGATGCGGAAACCCGACAGGCGCTGACCATGGCCACAGTCCTGCAGGCGGCGCCCGCCATTCTGGCACTGTCGGCATTTCATACGGCGATGTTCATGGGTTCAAATGCGATGGCGATCGTTGTCGCCCAACAGCTCGGCTCGAAGGACGATGTGGGACTGTTGTTCAGTCTCTGCGCCGGGCTTGAAGTGCTGGTGATGGCCGTGTTCGTTGTCAGGCCGGGCCTTTCGGGAAGTCATCGGCTGCTGGTCTTCGGTTTTGCTCTCTTCGCCGGATATTTTGCCTTGGCGCTGGCCTGGCCGACACTGACCTCGCTCTATGTCGGAC
>NZ_JBFUBY010001762.1:0-359 GCF_056405515.1 Polaromonas sp. P1_G2 | reverse complement strand
CTATGGCGGCGGCGAAGGCACTTCCTTTACGAATTCCGGTTCGGTCACTGGTTATGGCGGGTTTGAGTCCGCGGAAAAGGGCACTCATATCGTCAATCAGGCAGGCGGATCGATCGATGTCAGCCATGTGGCAATCTATCTGCTCGGAACCTCGGGGACCGCGACCATCGACAACATGGGCAAGATTTCCGGCAATGAGGCTGCGATCACGGACGGCTCGTCTGGTGGGGTCACGCGGGTGACCAATACAGGTACTATTCAGGGACTGATCGATCTCGGCGACGGAAACGACTATTTCGACAGTCATCTCGGCACGTATACGAGCGTCGCCGGCGGCGATGGAAGCGATACGTATATCC
>NZ_JBFUBY010001761.1:0-359 GCF_056405515.1 Polaromonas sp. P1_G2 | reverse complement strand
GAGTGTTTGTCCCGACCGCCGAATATATGCTGGCGCTCAAACTGAAAGCCATGCGGGTTTTGGACCCTTCGAAAGGCCCCCAGGAAAAAAGCGATATACAAAACCTCTTGTTCGTCAACGATGTTCGCGATGTCGACACGGCGATAGGCATTCTCGGAAAATATTTTCCCGTGTCCGCCAAGCACGAAGACAAGCGCTTCCTGCTGAAGCAATTGTTCAGTTTCGACAGAAAGGACGAGGATGCGCCCGTTTACCCTACGCGAGGTTTCTGAAAGGGTTGCCAGCGGCGAAGATCCGGTGAAGGAATTTTCCGAATTCCTGGACCACTTCTACGATCGGGCAACCCAGTCTGAAATGGT
>NZ_JBFUBY010001760.1:0-359 GCF_056405515.1 Polaromonas sp. P1_G2 | reverse complement strand
GTGCCAAGCTGACGATCGCATTGTTCCTGCTCGGCGGCTCGACGGCGTCGATCGCCTTCCTGCCGGGCTATGAGACGCTCGGTCACTGGTCGATCTGGCTTCTGGCACTGTTCCGGCTCGGCCAGGGCTTTGCGCTGGGTGGCGCCTGGGACGGCCTGGCCTCGCTTCTGGCGTTGAACGCACCGACGAATCGTCGCGGCTGGTATGCGATGATTCCGCAGCTCGGTGCGCCGATCGGCTTCGCGCTGGCCAGCATCCTGTTCGGCTATTTTGTCGCCAATCTTTCCAGCCAGGATTTCCTCGAATGGGGCTGGCGCTATCCGTTCTTCGTCGCCTTCGCCATCAACGTCGTGGCGCTC
>NZ_JBFUBY010001759.1:0-360 GCF_056405515.1 Polaromonas sp. P1_G2 | reverse complement strand
ACGGAATTCAAGGACGTGCTGGATGCGCAGGCGGACCTTTACAATGCCGAGCTCAGCCTTGCGCAGAGCACGCAGCAGGTCAACCTCAACTATGTCGCGCTCTGCCAGGCGCTGGGTGGCGGCTGGTTCGGCGACGAGCCGGTCATGTCGGAAGACACGATCAAGCTGTTCAACGACCCGACCTACGGCCTCAAGACAAATTAAACGGCGTGATGATCTCGATCGCCGAAAGCTGCGGTCCCGCCATTTGCGGGATTGCATGATGTGATTTGAGAAAGGCGCGGAACACCGAAGCGGCATCACTGCTCAAATTGTGATGCAGCACATAGTGCAGCCGTTCCTGCCTCAGCAGTTCGACAT
>NZ_JBFUBY010001758.1:0-360 GCF_056405515.1 Polaromonas sp. P1_G2 | reverse complement strand
CGCCAGCGACGTCGCCGTGCAGAAGACTGTCGCCGATCAGGTCGAAAATGCCTTCGGCAAGCTGGACATCGTCTTCGTCAACGCCGGCGTCGCGGACCTGAGGCCGGTAGAGGCTTGGGACGAAGCCGGTTTCGACCGTTCGTTTGCGATCAACGTCAAGGGACCGTATTTCCTTGTCCAGGCGTTGCTGCCAATTCTTAGTAACCCGTCTTCGATCGTGCTCAACACCTCGGTCAATATCCATATCGGCATGCCGACCTCGAGCGTCTATGCCGCCACCAAGGCAGCGCTGTTGTCGATGGCCAAGACCTTGTCGGGTGAACTGATCGATCGCGGCATCCGCGTCAACGCCGTCAGCCC
>NZ_JBFUBY010001757.1:0-360 GCF_056405515.1 Polaromonas sp. P1_G2 | reverse complement strand
AGATATAGGAACCACCCCAGGCGGACCATTGCACGTCAGTATATTTGAACCCGGCGCCGAGGCCGATATCGGTATTGTCGCGGGACACAAGCGTCCGCCCGACTTCCGCGCCGAGCGCGAAATAGTGATTGAGCCGCGTGTCGGGGTGGAGCGACCTGTCCGACCAGGGGCTGCCGGGTTTCAGCCAGTCATAGTCGACGAGATGTCCATCGCCATTGAAACCGACCATGCCCTCCGCGCTGGCATACCAGTCACGGTCCAGGTCGACGGCGATCATGCCGTTGATGGTATTGACGTAACGGCTTTTCCAGATCAGCTGCGAGAGTTTGATCGGGCCCTGATAGACATATTCATTCGCCT
>NZ_JBFUBY010001756.1:0-360 GCF_056405515.1 Polaromonas sp. P1_G2 | reverse complement strand
GATTAGCTCATCGAGCAGGCGGACGCCATAGCCGGTGCCCCAGGACGTGTTGATCTCGTCATTCGGTGCGCTCATCGCCATCGAAGCGATATCGAGATGCGCCCAGGGCGTGTTGCCGACGAAGCGCTTGAGGAACTGGGCGGCCGTGATGGCGCCCGCCTGGCGGCTGCCGCCGGTATTCTTCATGTCGGCGAAGCGGCTGTCGATCATCTTGTCATATTCGCGGCCGAGAGGCATGCGCCAGAGCCGCTCATGCGCCGTGATGCCGGAGATCAGCAAGTTGGCAGCCAGCGTGTCGTCATTGGTGAACAGGCCGCCGTGATAGGCGCCAAGTGCGACGCCGATCGCGCCGGTCAGGGT
>NZ_JBFUBY010001755.1:0-360 GCF_056405515.1 Polaromonas sp. P1_G2 | reverse complement strand
TGCTTGCTCAGGTGGTTAACGGTGATCGTGATCTTGTCGGCATTGTTGGTCAGGTCGAAATTCGAGAACTGATTGAGCGTCAGCGACACGTTGCCGGCGATATTGCCCGTCAGCTGCAGCTTCTCGACATTCTTGACGTTGAACGTGCCGGCCATGCCCACGACCAGCGTATCGGTGCCGCCGTTCCCGGCCTCGACGATCTGATCGGTGCCGCCACCGGCAGCCGGGCTCCCGCTGCCCGGCGACGGATCGGGCTTTTCGCTGACGAGGTAATACGTGTCGTTGCCCGTGCCGCCCGCCAGAACGTCGTGGCCGGCGCCGCCCGTCAGCTTGTCATTGCCCGCGCCGCCGTCGAGATTG
>NZ_JBFUBY010001754.1:0-360 GCF_056405515.1 Polaromonas sp. P1_G2 | reverse complement strand
CATCAACCTCAGGCTKCCMACATATGGCGGTTATCTGGTCTGGGAATTCGAGAAGGACGGACGGGAGGTGAAGGTCCGTGTCGATGGTCCGCTTGTGTTCAACAATTCCGCTATGGCCATGAAGGCGGCGCTCGGCGGTGCCGGCATTGGTCACTTTCTTGAGGATCACGCATTGGAGAACATTCGCGCGGGACGCCTGATTCCAGTGCTCGATGACTGGAGCCCGCCTTTCGCAGGCTATCATTTATACTATCCGAGCCGCCGCCAGATGTCTCCGGCGTTCGCGGTTCTCGTCGATGCGCTGCGCCACCACGCGCCTTGATCCTGATTTGTGAATTATTCTCAAGAACACATGCCGGA
>NZ_JBFUBY010001753.1:0-360 GCF_056405515.1 Polaromonas sp. P1_G2 | reverse complement strand
GCCAAGAACCTGTCATCTCGTGGTGTTCTGGGACGAAGAGGCCAATCTGACGATGCCGGTCCTCAGTCTCCGCGACGAGGGTTTCGAATCGGATGTCGCCGCTGCCGTTGCCTCCGGGACGACGTGCATCCTGCTGGCGGATTGTCGGGGACCGGAGGACCTGCAGCGCTGCGACATGGCTCTGTCTGTGGCCGAGGCGAGTGAGGCGCGTGACGCCGGCGCCACGTTGATGGTCGCCAGCGTGGATTCCGCCGCAGCCCTGATGCAGCTCTCCATGCTTGGTGGAAAATCCGCACGGCTTGCCGGTTTGACCTGGAATCGCGCCGCATTCTGCGACGGCATCGGCTGCACGCACGACTC
>NZ_JBFUBY010001752.1:0-360 GCF_056405515.1 Polaromonas sp. P1_G2 | reverse complement strand
GTTTCTGTCATCGCCTGCAACACTGCTTTCACTTTGGCCGGCGCCGACCTGCGCGCCGCTTTTCCCAACCATACCTTCGTCGGCACGGTGCCGGCGATCAAGCCCGCCGCGGAGCGCACCCGCTCGGGCCTGATCTCGGTGCTGGCGACACCCGGCACGGTCAAGCGCGCCTATACCCGCGATCTCATCCAGTCCTTCGCCCGCCAGTGCCATGTGCGGCTGGTCGGCTCGGAAAATCTGGCGCGCATGGCGGAAGCCTATATCCGCGGCGAGAGCGTTGCCGACGCCGACGTGGCGGCGGAAATCAACCAGTGCTTCCATGAAGAGGACGGTCGCAAGACCGATATCGTGGTGCTGGCC
>NZ_JBFUBY010001751.1:0-360 GCF_056405515.1 Polaromonas sp. P1_G2 | reverse complement strand
GTACCGCATCCAGGAAGTCATCAAGCGCCGCCAGATCATGCTGGTTCAGGTCGCCAAGGAAGAGCGCGGCAACAAGGGCGCCGCTCTGACCACCTATCTGTCGCTTGCCGGCCGCTATTCGGTGCTGATGCCGAACACGGCACGTGGCGGCGGCATTTCCCGCAAGATCACCAGCCCGCAGGACCGCAAGCGCCTCAAGGAAATCGCCAAGGACCTGGAAGTGCCGAACGGCATGGGCGTGATCCTGCGCACAGCCGGCGCCAACCGTACCAAGGCCGAGGTTAAGCGCGACTTCGAATATCTGATGCGCCTCTGGGAGAATGTCCGCACCAAGACGCTGCAGTCGACGGCGCCTTGCCT
>NZ_JBFUBY010001750.1:0-360 GCF_056405515.1 Polaromonas sp. P1_G2 | reverse complement strand
GCCTCGCCAAGGTCGATTTGACGGCGGCGGCGTGGCCCGTGTTCGACATCGCCGCATCGGCCATCAACTATCCATTCCTCTACGATGACAAGGATTGGATCGACCTCGGCGCTTTGGCGGCGCAGCAGTATAATGACAGCGACGGCAGGCTTTCGACATGGGCGCGGGGGTTTGTCGCCGGCAATCCGACGGACACCTTGTCGCTGCTCAAAGACGTGAGCTCCGGCATCGCGTCTTCGATCTCATACCAAAGCCGAGAGGAAGAAGGCACCCAGACACCCACGGCAACACTGGACCGTGGATGGGGATCCTGCAGGGATTTTGCGGTCCTGTTCGTCGAGGCAGTGCGCAGCCTTGGCT
>NZ_JBFUBY010001749.1:0-360 GCF_056405515.1 Polaromonas sp. P1_G2 | reverse complement strand
ACGCTTGGTGGCGCCAAGCAGGTGACGGTCAAGGTCAACGGCGTCGCGGAAGACAAGATCAGGAATTTCGAGAATGTCACCGGCGGCTATGGTGCCGACACGCTGACCGGCGACAAGGGCGACAACACACTCAACGGCTGGGGCGGCAACGACACGCTGAAGGGTGGCGACGGCGACGATATCGTCATCGGCAGCGCCGGCACCGACACGATGTCGGGCGGCAGCGGCAAGGACCATTTTGTCTTCAATCTGGTCACCGGTTTCACGCCAGGCGAATTCGATTCCGTCACCGATTTCAAGCACGGCCAGGACAAACTCGACTTTTCGCCGCTCGACACCAACCCCGCAACCGCCAAGGAC
>NZ_JBFUBY010001748.1:0-360 GCF_056405515.1 Polaromonas sp. P1_G2 | reverse complement strand
CGCTTAACCCGCGAGACCATGCATGTCGACCCTGCCCCTCTTTCGTGACGATTTCTATCTGGCGACGGCGGAGGGGACGGTCACGACAGTCCGCGACAACGGCGCGATCGAACTCGACCAGACCTGCTTTTACGCCATGTCGGGCGGCCAGCCCGGCGACAGCGGCTTCCTCGAACGCGCCGATGGCTCACGTATCGAACTTGGCGCCACCGTCAATGGCGAGGACAAGAGCGTCATCCTGCACATGCCGCTCGAAGGCCAGCCCTCGCCCTCCGTCGGCGAGACGCTGGTGCTGCATGTCGACTGGCCGCGCCGCTACAAGCTGATGCGCATGCACACGGCCTGCCACATCCTTTCCGT
>NZ_JBFUBY010001747.1:0-360 GCF_056405515.1 Polaromonas sp. P1_G2 | reverse complement strand
GTCACGAAGTTTCTGCCGACTTGATCAGAATCGCGGTCAGACTCAGCGCTGATAGACCGGGTGTGGCGACTGCGACCATGGCGATGGAAAAGCCGTTTCTCAAGCCCGGCACTTTTCCACATCCGGTCGAGTTGGCGATGCCGGATGAAATCAGATTTGGGATGCGCTTGAGCGACGTTAGAATCCAGGATTCGTTGCGCGCATTCTTCACGCGAGCGACCTTCACAGATGACTTCGACTCGGAGGACTGGGTATCGAGCATATTGTGGCGGCCGGGGACGACACGCTTTGAATTGGTCGGCACGTACATACACTCACAGTATTATACAGGGAACGTGTCCGGTTGGATTGCCATAGATC
>NZ_JBFUBY010001746.1:0-360 GCF_056405515.1 Polaromonas sp. P1_G2 | reverse complement strand
TTGCCAGTGCAAGGCCCGTTGGGCCGGCGCCAACGATGAGGACATCTGTGGATTTCGGAAGCATTTTGACTCTCCATTTGTCAACGTGTGTTGATATTTATGTCGGCCTCTTGCTTTTGTCAACAAGTGTTGGCATTTTATTTTCATGATGGAATCACCAAAACAGACAAAGTCCGAGAGAACACGCGCAACGATCCTCGAAGCAGCCCGGCGGATATTCGCGTCGGAAGGATACGAGCGGACCACCATTCGCGATATTGCGGCGGCCGCCTCGATCGATCCGGCCATGGTCATGCGTTACTTCGGCAGCAAGGAGGAGCTGTTCGCAAAGACGGCGAGCTTCGATCTCCGCATCCCAGA
>NZ_JBFUBY010001745.1:0-360 GCF_056405515.1 Polaromonas sp. P1_G2 | reverse complement strand
ATCTTGTGAAGCCGGAACAGAGAATTGCCAACCCGCTCATCTTTTTTCCGGCTCGCTCGCGCGTATGCTTCCGGGATGGAATCGAAACCTGCCCGCAGCAGGCGTCCATATATCTTGGCTTGTTCAGGGGACCATTTCCGCGCGGTTTCGCGAACGGCGAGACGATAATTGTCGACGGCAGTCGGCAAGATCAAAACGCAAGGAGCCACTACCGCAGCTCTTCATCCAGTTCGGCATCGACGGCATCGAGGGCGGACAATGGCAGCATCTCTCCGCGACGAAACTCATCTTTCGCTCGCAACAGAGAGCGGATCGCATACCGGCGATCCTCTTCGCGTTCCATATCCGCTCGAATAAGGG
>NZ_JBFUBY010001744.1:0-361 GCF_056405515.1 Polaromonas sp. P1_G2 | reverse complement strand
GCGCGAACACCGCAGCGGGCGGTGCGGAAATATGCGCTTCGCGGCGGACGACAAGGTCTTCTGGCATCGGTCTCTCCCGTCGTTGCCACGGCTTGCCCGGAGCAAGCCTGGAACGGAGCATGTCTCGCCGGCGGCGAAGTGTCCGGGTGCCGATCTGCAGCCGTGTTGCACATCGCGGCGCCTGAGATAGGCACTGTTTTCATTACCACGGCGTCGCCTGAAGGGAAACCTGGTTGCCCGGGCGACGAACGAGCAAAAACCGTCACACTGCTCCCTATTTTGCCGCACCGCCGCGGATGAAATTGATGACGCCGGAGAAATCCTCGCTGCCATGGCCGTCATTGTTGAACAGGCTGTAGAG
>NZ_JBFUBY010001743.1:0-361 GCF_056405515.1 Polaromonas sp. P1_G2 | reverse complement strand
CCACCGGATAACGGCTCGAACCTTTCCAAGGGATGCGCACGATCTCGATGCCATCGATCGTCTCGCGTTCCGCCAGCGCGCGGCCGGGCTCGGAGAATAGTGAATTCAAGGTCACGACCCGGATACGGAAACCGTGCCGAATCGCCTGGCGGCAGAGATTGAAGACGACATCCTCCAGCCCACCGCGATTGGGAAGGAACTGGCGCACGACATGGACGATCAGCGGTGCAGGCGGCACAGGGCCGCTGCCCGAAAAACCGGTGGCTACGTCGTCCTCGATGCGTTTCATGCGCGTGTGAAAGGCCCCGGAAAAGGTGAAATGCTTTTGGTCGAGGCAGTATTGACGCCATGAATATTAACA
>NZ_JBFUBY010001742.1:0-361 GCF_056405515.1 Polaromonas sp. P1_G2 | reverse complement strand
GCGGCGGGCATTCCAGGGATAGACCTTGCTGACCAGGAAGACATCCGGACGCCGCCCCCGGATCGCCTCGCCGACGATCTCCTCTGCGCCGCCCTCGGCATACATTTCGGCGGTGTCGATCAGCGTCATGCCGAGGTCGATGCCGGCCTTGAGGCTGTCGATCTCGCGCGCGGCATCGGCCTTGCGCTCGCCCATATTCCAGGTGCCCTGGCCAAGGGCTGCRACCTCGCGACCATCCGGCAGCCTGACGCGTGGTATTTCGGACAT
The DNA here is from genome assembly GCF_056405515.1 of Polaromonas sp. P1_G2. Lineage (NCBI taxonomy): Bacteria > Pseudomonadati > Pseudomonadota > Betaproteobacteria > Burkholderiales > Comamonadaceae > Polaromonas > Polaromonas sp. P1_G2. Next base: position 94 of record NZ_JBFUBY010001742.1, on the reverse strand, counting down.
TCTTGCCTCTCAGTTCGGACTTCCAGCCGCAGCATAAGCAAGCCTCGGTCCGCGGCACAAGCCGGTTCAGGCGTTGAACTGCCGGTACCAAGTG
>NZ_JBFUBY010001741.1:0-361 GCF_056405515.1 Polaromonas sp. P1_G2 | reverse complement strand
GTTGCGGCCAGGCGCGCGGGGTGATCAGCCGCTCGAGCTTCTCTATCCACGGCACGAAGCGATCGAGCATGGAAGAGAAGGCCTTGTTGTCGAAGCCATAGCCGTGCAGCCGCTTCGGCAGCCAGATGCGGTCAAGACGGGAAAAGGCCATCTGGAAGGTGATGAATACCAGCGGCAGGCCGAGAATGAATGTCGCGCCCGGCGGCAGGGGAATCATGCTCGGCAGGCAGAAGACGACGAGGAAGGCGCCGAAGGACCGGTCGGCCATGGCATCGGCAATGTCGCCGAGCGTGATCTTGTCGCCGGCATTGTCGGACAGTTGCCGCAGCAATTCCGATAGTTTGTGCGGCCTTTGCCGCAT
>NZ_JBFUBY010001740.1:0-361 GCF_056405515.1 Polaromonas sp. P1_G2 | reverse complement strand
CTTGATCGGCGTGCCCTCGGGAACCGAGATGTCGATGCCGGCATTGCGCACGCCGTCGACATTCTGGCCATAGCCGGCGATGACTGCGCCGCGCACTGGCCAACGGAACTTGCCGATACCCGTTTCGTCGGGCGCCTTCTCATTGTTGTCGGCCGTCTTCTGCACGTCCTCGACGCTCTTGTCGGCAACCGGGGGCGTGTAGGTTTTCGGCTTGTTGGCGTCGACCGCTTCCTTGATCTCCTTCTTCGTCGGGATCGAGGCGGTGACGGTGCTGGCGTCCGGGATCGTCAGCTTCTGGCCGACGCGAATGGACGCTTTGCCCATGTGGTTGGCGCTCTTCAGCGCCTGGACACTGATCTTA
>NZ_JBFUBY010001739.1:0-361 GCF_056405515.1 Polaromonas sp. P1_G2 | reverse complement strand
TTCTCGCGGTGGCCCGCACCGGCCAGATTCTCGCGGCATCGAAGCGGCTCGGGGTCAACCACGCCACACTTTCGCGCCGGTTGACCGCACTTGAAGAGGCCCTCAAGACCCGGCTTTTCGTCCGCCGCACCAATGGCTGCGAACTCACGGCCGAAGGCGAGATTTTCCTGGCGTCTGCGGAGCGGATGGAAACCGAGATGTTGGCCGCGCAGGCCAATCTTGGCCGTACCGACACGGCTATCGCCGGCACGGTGCGGATCGGCGCGCCGGATGGTTTCGGCGTCTGTTTCCTGGCGCCGCGCATGGGACGGCTGATCGAGCGGCATCCGGAATTGAAGATCCAGCTCGTGCCGGTGCCGCG
>NZ_JBFUBY010001738.1:0-361 GCF_056405515.1 Polaromonas sp. P1_G2 | reverse complement strand
GGAGAAGATCGCCGGCGAGCGCCGCACCTCCAGCGCATGCTGCCACGACGTATCGAGCCCCATCTCGCGTCGGCGGCTGATCTCATAAAGGCCGATCGCCGCGACCGGGCCAAGAAGCGCGAAGCCGGAAGCCAGCGGGAACATCAATGGCAGGAGATTGGCGCCGGCGCTCCAAACCATCAGCACAAAGCCGGCGAGAGGGTAGAGCAGGCAGAGAAAGACATAGTGAGATGGTTTTTCGCGGAAATCATTCCAGCCCAGGCGGAGCGCGTCCAGAACATCCAGGATGCCGATCTGCTCGACCTCCGGGCGGACAATCGTCCCCTCCGCATTGGCGACCACATGAAATGCACTCATGACG
>NZ_JBFUBY010001737.1:0-361 GCF_056405515.1 Polaromonas sp. P1_G2 | reverse complement strand
GAGCGGAACTATCAGAGAAGCGGATATGCTCCGGCCGGATGCCAAGCGCCAATTCGCCCGGTGCGACATCGGCATGGATTTCCGGCACACCGACAGCAATCCCGGCGACGGAAACCGAGCGCGCGCCCTTCTGCAAGCCGCTCTGGAAGCGCATGAAATTCATCGGCGGCGAGCCGATGAAGTCGGCGACATACATCGTGGCCGGGCGATTGTAGATTTCCTGCGGCGTGCCGAATTGTTCGATGACGCCATGGTTCATCACCGCGATCTTGTCGGCCATCGCCATGGCTTCCAACTGGTCATGGGTGACGTAGACAGTCGTGGCATGAATGCGGTTATGCAGTTCGCGCAGTTCATGCAC
>NZ_JBFUBY010001736.1:0-362 GCF_056405515.1 Polaromonas sp. P1_G2 | reverse complement strand
CGAAAGATCCCAGTCCGCGACGAATGCCGTCACAGCCGGCCGAAGCGCCTCGGCGCCCTCATATTTGCGAGTAAAGCCGCCGAGACGTTCGGTGCCGATGATCTGAAACCGGGCATTGGAGGCAAATCGGCCCATTACTCCCTCGGTGGCAACGGTCGGATCGTCTCCGTTGCGGACTACAAAGAATCCTTCGGCAAGCGCACGCACGTCTGCTGAATCTGCCATTGATATCCGAAACCGGGCATTGGAGGCAAATCGGCCCATTACTCCCTCGGTGGCAACGGTCGGATCGTCTCCGTTGCGGACTACAAAGAATCCTTCGGCAAGCGCACGCACGTCTGCTGAATCTGCCATTGATATCC
>NZ_JBFUBY010001735.1:0-362 GCF_056405515.1 Polaromonas sp. P1_G2 | reverse complement strand
TGTTGAAGTAGATCGACCCACCCGAGGGCACGGCACTCCAGATGCGCACCGGCACGGCATCGATCATCTGCTGCAGCTGCCGCTCTCGCTGCAGCAGCGCTTTTTCGGCCCGCATCTGGTCATCGATATCGTGACAGATCCCATACCATTGCGTGATGCTTCCGGCTTGGTCACGCATCGGTTCGGCACGGCTCGACATCCAACGATAGGCTCCATCGGCGCGGCGCATGCGATATCGCAGCGCGAAGCTCTCTCCGGTCGCCAGGCTGTGGCGAAGCGCATCGCCAAATGCCGTGGCATCGTCCTGATGCACGCCGGCCTCGATCATCGCCGCCAGCCGGCTCATGCCCGGCCTGTCCATG
>NZ_JBFUBY010001734.1:0-362 GCF_056405515.1 Polaromonas sp. P1_G2 | reverse complement strand
GTTGACGCCAGCCCGACGACGCGGGCGCGGGCGGAACGCCACGATGCCGCCATCAAGCGGCTGGCGCGCGTGGAAGTGATCTCCTTTGCCGACGAGGCCCCCAAGGGCGTGGTGCAGATCGTGCTCGGCGAAGCGGTCGCCTGCCTGCCGCTCGGCAGCCTGGTGGACGTTGCCGCGGAAAAGTCGCGACTCGAAAAGGCCAAAACCAAGGTGGAAAGCGACATCACCCGCACCGCGGCCAAGCTCGGCAACGAGAAATTCGTCGCCAATGCCGATCCGGACGTCGTGGAAGCCGAGCGCGAAAAACTGGCCGAACTCGACCAGCAGCTCATCAGCCTGAAAATTGCGCTGCAACGTATTTC
>NZ_JBFUBY010001733.1:0-362 GCF_056405515.1 Polaromonas sp. P1_G2 | reverse complement strand
TGGCGACGCCCGGCTTGGAGGTGAAATCGTCCATCTCATTGTTGAGCAGGATCCCGGTGCCCGCCGCCACGATGCCGGTGCCGAAGGAGCCGTTCAGCGTATAGGTGACGGCCACGGCATTGCCGTCCTTGTCGACGATCGAATAATGCGTCGTTTCGACGCTTTCGGCGAGGCCAAGCGGCTTCAGCTTCGGCGAGCTGCCGGCCTTGTCGGGGCTGATCGTGTCGCGAATTCTTTTCGCATAGGCCTTGTCGAGCAGGGTCGAGACCGGGTTGTTGATGAAATCGGGGTCGCCGAGCGCGGCGTTGCGGTCGACATAGGCATGCCGCATCGCCTCGATCATGTAGTGCACGGTCTCGGCC
>NZ_JBFUBY010001732.1:0-362 GCF_056405515.1 Polaromonas sp. P1_G2 | reverse complement strand
TTGTCGAACCGTCTGGCGCGGGGCAGCGGCACCGATTGCAGTTCGACGGAACCAAGCGACGAGGGGTGTGTTCTGCTGAAAAAGAGAGCAAGGGAGCGTCTACCATGTCGCGGTTTTTTCTGCTTTTTAGGGACGGAGACACCTCGATCGGCGACGAGAATGGCTTTGAACTTCCGGACCTGGCTGCAGCCCACGAAGAAGCGGTCAGAGCCGCAAGAGAGGTGGTTGCAGAGCGCATTGTGCGAAATGAGATTATCGATGGCGAGTTCTTCGACATCATGGACGACAATGGCGAACTCGTCGATCGGGTGACGCTCAAGCAAGTTCTCCGACTTGATCAGCATATCGGATAAGCTTCGAGA
>NZ_JBFUBY010001731.1:0-362 GCF_056405515.1 Polaromonas sp. P1_G2 | reverse complement strand
GGACTATCCTTCCTCGGCCTCGGCGTACAGCCGCCGACACCGTCGCTCGGCGGCATGTTGTCGGATGGGCGCGATGTACTCAACCAGGCGCCGTGGGTGGAGATCTTCCCGGGTCTGGCGATCGTTGTCGCCGTGCTGGCCTTCAGCTTCCTCGGCGAAGGGCTGCGCCGCGCCTTCGATCCGCGCGGGGTGGCCGGATGAGCACGGTCCTGTCCATCAGCAATGTCGGAGTCCGGTTTGCCGGCGGCGACGCGCGGCCAGCGGTCGACGGCGTGTCGCTGGAGATCGAGAAGGGCGAGATATTTGGCATTGTCGGCGAGAGCGGCAGCGGCAAGAGCACGCTTGCCAATGCCGTCATGGGC
>NZ_JBFUBY010001730.1:0-363 GCF_056405515.1 Polaromonas sp. P1_G2 | reverse complement strand
CGTCTGTTTTTGCTTCGCGGCGCCTCATCCGCCCCTTCACCCCCCGAAGGCGCCCATCAAGGAGAGAACCCTTCCCTTCCGCCGGAACGGTTCTCTCCTTTCTATTTTCTGCACTTCCGTTTTCGCATCTTCTCCGCCATGTCAGCGCACGAAAAAACATTCGTCCGCGGAACAACGTCTGTGGGATTCGCATTTAGCAATCGAATGCGGCAACCGCTGCCTTGCAAGGGCCGGGAGACAGTCGAGCGCCGACAAGATGAGGCGGATGAGGACAGCATGGCAACCATACTCATCATCGTTCTCATCCTTCTGCTGATCGGCGCGCTCCCGACATGGCCGCATTCCCGCAACTGGAGCTACGGC
>NZ_JBFUBY010001729.1:0-363 GCF_056405515.1 Polaromonas sp. P1_G2 | reverse complement strand
GAGATAGGCTCGCTCCATGCGACGGCAAAAGCTTTGCGGCAAGGTAGCAGCGTTCATGTCGAACATCGCCGCCATGGCCTCGCGCCGATCGCCCTGATACCGGTTCATGTCGTTGATGCACTTTGCCATCACCTTGGCGCGAACATCCGGCCTCGTTCTGGCAATTTCCCTATACTTGACGAACTGCTGTTCGCTGACGACGCAGCCGGCAAGGCTCAGAGACAGGGCCGCAATGGCGACCACGTTCAAAATTCTCATCAAAAATCCCCCGATAGACATCCTCGTCTATCGGCTGCGGCTATAGCGCGCAACGTGTTTGCAGAACGCGCTACACCTTTGAAAGCAGGTGCGGCATTTCAGCCC
>NZ_JBFUBY010001728.1:0-363 GCF_056405515.1 Polaromonas sp. P1_G2 | reverse complement strand
GGACAAGGCCGCCGCTGGCATCTTCTTCAAGGACGGCAAGCCCTATCAGATCGGTGATGTCCTCAAGCAGCCGGACCTGGCAAAGAGCCTGGAAGCGATCGCCAAGGACGGTCCCGACGCCTTCTACAAGGGCTGGATCGCCGACGACATCGTCAAGACGAGCGAAAACATGCACGGCCTGCTCGCCAAGGCCGATTTCGAGCAATACAGGGTGCGGGAACTCAAGCCGGTAAGCTGCAATTACCGCGGCTACGAGATCATCTCCTCGCCGCCGCCGAGCTCGGGCGGGGTGATCATCTGCGAAATCCTCAACATAATCGAAGGCTATCCGCTGGAAAAATACGGCCCGGCCTCGGCCGAGAC
>NZ_JBFUBY010001727.1:0-363 GCF_056405515.1 Polaromonas sp. P1_G2 | reverse complement strand
GATGAAGACCGAATTGACGGCGTTCACCCGGCCGCGCACGTGGTCCGGCGTCCAGAGCGCGATCAGGGTTTCGCGCACATAGACCGATATCATGTCGCCGGCGCCCATCAGCGCCAGAGCAACGACCGACAGCCCGAACGAGGAGGAGACGCCGAAGACGATGGTCGCAGCGCCGAACAGCGCCACGCCGGAAAACATCTTGAAGCCGGAATAGCGGCGGATCGGGAAGGCGGCGAGGTAAAGCGCCATGGCAATCGCGCCCAGGCCGGAGGCGGCGCGCAATATGCCGAGGCCGATCGGACCAAGCACGAGAATTTCCGATGCGTAGATCGGCATCAGCGCTGTCGCGCCGCCGAGCAGCAC
>NZ_JBFUBY010001726.1:0-363 GCF_056405515.1 Polaromonas sp. P1_G2 | reverse complement strand
ACTGTACGGCGCGTGCGCCATCGCGATCGAAGATGTCGAGCCTGCCGACGCCGAGTTTGAGCGCGGCATGCGCGACGGCAACACCAGCGCCGCCGGCGCCGAGAAGCAGTGCATGGTCACGCCGCGCGTCCGGTAGGCCCTGGCGGAAACTCTCATAAAAACCGTACCAATCCGTATTGTGCCCCATCCGCCTGCCGTCGCGGAACACCACCGTGTTGACCGCGCCCAGCATGCGGGCATCCTCCGACAGTTCGTCGAGCAGCGGCAACACCGCCTGCTTGAACGGATGGGTGATGTTGGTGCCGGAAAAGCCGCGCTCTTCCAGTTCGCCGAGCAGATCCGGCAGGGCATCCGCAGACAGAC
>NZ_JBFUBY010001725.1:0-363 GCF_056405515.1 Polaromonas sp. P1_G2 | reverse complement strand
GTGCAGAACTTCAAGCCCAAGCAATTCGACGATCTCAAGAGCACGCAGGACCGATTTCGCAAAGCGACGGTGTCGGGCGATACCCTCTCCATGGTACTTGAAAACAATCGCTTTCACGAGATTTTCGGCGAGATGTCGGGCAACGCCTATCTTCAGCCAAGCCTTGGCCGCCTGTTGATCGACCATGCGCGGATCGGCCATACCTTTTTCCACCCGACGAATGACGACATGCGTCAACGGCTTCAACTCGCCGTCGAGCATCACGACGCGTTCATCGCAGCGATTGCCCGACATGATGAAGAGGCCGTCGTGCATCTCGTCTTCGAGCATTGGGATTTGTCGCGCGAGAACATGGAAATGTTC
>NZ_JBFUBY010001724.1:0-363 GCF_056405515.1 Polaromonas sp. P1_G2 | reverse complement strand
GAACTGTCGGTGGCCGACGGCAAACTCTATCGCGATGCGATGGCGCGCTATGCGGGCCATGTGCAACTGGTCACGACTGCGTTCAACGGCCAAAGACGCGGCGTGGCGGTCACGGCTGCTTGCTCCGTGTCGGACAGCCCGCCGACCGTGCTCGTCTGCCTCAACCATGGCAATGAGAAGAACAAGATTTTTTTCGACAGCGGCATCTTCGCGCTCAATTCGCTGTCGTCGCACCATCAGGTGCTGAGCCACGCCTTTTCCGGGCTGGAAAAACTCTCGACCGACGAACGCTTCGCCAAGGGCAACTGGGACACGCTGGTGACCGGTGCGCCGGCGCTCGCCGACGCTATCGCTACCTATGAC
>NZ_JBFUBY010001723.1:0-363 GCF_056405515.1 Polaromonas sp. P1_G2 | reverse complement strand
GTCCTGCTGCGCGATGATCGAGCAGGAGACTTCGGCAATGATGCCGTTGGGGAATTTGAGAATGGCTGAGGCCCATTCGTCGGCGCCGGTCTGGCCGAGCTCAGCGATGCCATGCACCGTCACCGGATCGAGGAAGGGCTTGCCATCGACGGCACCGGCGATCAGCCGCACCATCGACACCGGATAGCCGCCGACTTCGAGAATGCCGCCGCCGGCCGTCGCTTGTGAGAACAGGCGGTGTTCAGGCTTCACCGTGCCCATGTTGAAGCCGAAGCTCGACCAGATGAGGCGAACTTCACCCACAGCGCCGGATTTCACCAGTTCGACGATCTTCGCCGTCTGCGGATGCAGGCGGTACATATA
>NZ_JBFUBY010001722.1:0-364 GCF_056405515.1 Polaromonas sp. P1_G2 | reverse complement strand
GGCAGGATGCGTTCATGCAGCACCGCGACACTGCCGTCGACGCCGTATTTCGCCAGATCGGCCGGCGCGGCATACCAGCGCAGCCGCGAGGACGCCGTTGCATCATCGGGAAGCTCGATCCTCAGCGGCGAGCCGGCGAGATCGATGATTTCGGGCGCGTAAGCCGCGAGCGTCTCGGCTTCGGAGGGCTGGTTGTCGTCCGTCACGTCGCTGTCGGTTACTTGCCCACGCCAGGCGAAATAGCCGTAAAGCCCGCCCGAGCAGACGATCGCCGCGAGCATGACAAGCGCCAACCGCCGCCAGAATCGCGTCCTGCGCGATTTGCGGATCTCGCTTCTCCTGATGCTGAAACTGTCGTCGATCC
>NZ_JBFUBY010001721.1:0-364 GCF_056405515.1 Polaromonas sp. P1_G2 | reverse complement strand
GGCACGGCTCATGCTGACCAGGCTCGCCGCTGCCGCGCAGCCGGCCGATATGACGATGGCGAATTCGAGCGCTATCGACAATGGCAGCGCTGCGAAGATGATCGACATGGAGATGCCGCCGAGGGTCTGGCCGAGGAGCCGTGCTGTGCCTTGCATGGCACCGGCCGCGCCGCTTCTGGCTTTCGGCGCCGAGAGAAGCAGGATGCGGTTGTTCGGCGTCTGGAACAGTCCGAAACCGAGGCCGGCGATCACCGTGCCGATGAGAAACGCAATGCCGTGCGGGTCGCTCGGACCGAAGCCGGCCACCACCAGGCCGAGGGCCAGCAGCGCCCCGCCGATGGCGCAGAGCCATGCCGTCTTGACA
>NZ_JBFUBY010001720.1:0-364 GCF_056405515.1 Polaromonas sp. P1_G2 | reverse complement strand
CCCTTCGTGCCCTTCGGCGGCGAGACGGAAAACGGCTTCCGCAAGTTCTGCGCCAAGTTTGCCGGTGACGGTCTGAAATGCTCGTCGGCAGGCACTGGCCCGGCACAGGTCGCGGTTGCCATCAAGACGGCGATCGCTGCGCTTGAGGGCGAAGTGGTGCCGCMGTCGGTCAAACTGCCGCTTGCCATCGTCGAAGACCCGAACTTCAAGGCGGATCAGGACTACTATCCGAAGCAGTCCGACAATTTCTTCGTCGGCAACTCCTTCCCGACCTGCAAGATCAACTTCTCTGCCCAGGAAATCATGGGTCAGACGAAGGAAAACCAGTGAGCCCTTGCTGGTTCGCTTGAAATAGGTACCGCGG
>NZ_JBFUBY010001719.1:0-364 GCF_056405515.1 Polaromonas sp. P1_G2 | reverse complement strand
CCTTGACATGCCCGTCAAGCACTATTCCAGCGGCATGTATATGCGGCTCGCCTTCTCCGTCGCTGCGCACCTGGAAAGCGAAATCCTCCTGGTCGACGAAGTCCTGGCGGTGGGTGATACCAATTTCCAGCGAAAATGCATGGACCGGATGTCGGATGTGGCAAAGAGCGGACGGACCATCCTCTTGGTCAGCCACAACTTGACGGCCATTCAATCCCTCTGTCAACGCGCATTGTGGTTCGAAGCCGGGCAATTGCGGGGGGATGGCCAGACAGCCGACGTTCTCAATGAGTATCTGAAGCTTTCTTCCGGCGTCGAGGGCATTCCACTCAAGATCTGGGATCCTTCAAACGCTCCTGGAGCT
>NZ_JBFUBY010001718.1:0-364 GCF_056405515.1 Polaromonas sp. P1_G2 | reverse complement strand
ATATAAACTTACAACCTGAAAGCGTTTGGACATTTTAGACAGCGCGAACTTCAGAGCAATAGTTGGCAGATCTGAAACCGTGCGTTCGCTGCACACTACGATGCTCGCGAAGATTTTGCGTTCGGGGAGATAGTCAGCATTTGCAACGCATAGTTAAGCATGCCGTTTCACGCAGAGGCAGTCAGCGCGAGATAATCTGATGCACCTTTCTGGATTGGCTGGTTCTCGACATGCGAACTCCGGTGTGCGGCAATTTGACGCATGATTTCCCGCTATTCGTCTCAACTCAAGCTATGTTCTGGCGAGGAAGCTGCTCAGGGCTGCTTGTCGACAACCGGCATCTCGAAATCAGCACAGAGAACGG
>NZ_JBFUBY010001717.1:0-364 GCF_056405515.1 Polaromonas sp. P1_G2 | reverse complement strand
GAAGTGACGCGCGTTGCCCGCGAAGTCGGCACGGAAGGTCGGCTCGGTGGCCAGGCGAACGTGCGCGGCGTGGCCGGCACCTGGAAGGACCTGACCGACTCGGTCAATTCCATGGCGTCCAACTTGACCGGCCAGGTGCGCAATATCGCCGAAGTGGCGACTGCCGTGGCGCAGGGCGACCTTTCCAAGAAGATCACGGTGACGGTTTCGGGAGAAATACTGGAGCTGAAAGAGACCATCAATACCATGGTCGACCAGCTCAACGGCTTCGCCGGCGAAGTGACGCGCGTTGCCCGCGAAGTCGGCACCGAGGGACGGCTGGGTGGTCAGGCAAACGTGCTCGGCGTCGCCGGCACCTGGAAAA
>NZ_JBFUBY010001716.1:0-364 GCF_056405515.1 Polaromonas sp. P1_G2 | reverse complement strand
GTAGCGAATTTCGTACCAAGCCTCGGCACGGTCGCCTTTTTCGATCGCGGCCTGCAGTTTCGGGCCCAGCATGCTGGGCGCATTCCAGGTGAGCGAGAAGAGGGCGGCGCGCTCGGAGGACTCCGGAATGCCCGGGACCCAGGCGTCGATGCGGCCGTCATAATAATCATCGAGCGCATCCAGCGCCTTGGCGATCGCGGCGTCGCCTGAGAAGGCGAAGGTGGTCGGCACCTTGCTGTCGTGATGATCGTGCCAGTCCTGCATCACCGCGTTCAGGTTGGCGATCAGCACAGCATTTTGGCCGGGCGTATAACTCTTGTCGATCTGTGTCGCCAGCCGGTCTTCGAGCGTCTGGCTCCAGTGC
>NZ_JBFUBY010001715.1:0-364 GCF_056405515.1 Polaromonas sp. P1_G2 | reverse complement strand
CTCGATATGCCAGCCGGGCCGACCGAAGATCGTCACCTTTTCGCGGTCAGTCGCGAATTCTCCGTTCCAGCCGGGCTGATCGGGGGCTGACTCCTTCCAGAGAACGAAATCCGCCGGGTTTTTCTTGTGCGCTTCGACGGCGACGCGGGCGCCGGCCTGCTGATCTTCCAGCTTGCGCTTCGAGAGTTGGCCATAATCGGGCATGGAGCCAGTCGAGAACAGCACTTCCCTGCCCTCGGCGCCGGTGGCGATATAGGCATGGCCGCGGTCGAGAAGCTGCTGAATGATTTTCACCATGCCGGCGATGTGCTCGGTGGCGCGTGGTTCCTTGGTCGGCGGCAGGCAGCCCAGCGCCGTCACATCC
>NZ_JBFUBY010001714.1:0-364 GCF_056405515.1 Polaromonas sp. P1_G2 | reverse complement strand
GTGCTCGACTACGGCGGGGTCTCGCGCAAACTCGCTTCGCTCAGACAAGCGCGATCCCTGATCCGCCTACGTCTGCGCTCCTCGGCCCAGCCAGGACGGGGCAAGCGGGAACGGGAGCGGGGACAAAGACAAACAAGGACACGCCAAGGCGTGTCCTTGTGGATTTCGGTATTCAGGATTTGTCTTCGGCTGTTTGGTATTCCTGTCCCCACCCCTTGTGGATGCGCCGAGGAGCGCAGGTTCAGGCGGATCAGGGATCGCGTTGTTTGAGCCGAAGGCGAGTTTAGCGAGACCCCGCCTGAACCGAGCACCGCAGGTTGCCCGTAGCGAAGCGAAGGGACGCAGAGGGACGCAGCAACCAGGG
>NZ_JBFUBY010001713.1:0-364 GCF_056405515.1 Polaromonas sp. P1_G2 | reverse complement strand
GTTTTGCCGGCAACGACCGCATCGCAAGCCATCGAGGCAATGACGTGATGAGGGGTGACGCAGGTGCCGACACCTTCATTTTCGCCAAGGGCGACGGCGACGACACGATCGAGGATTTCAAAGCCAGGGGCCAGAATCACGACGTCGTCAACCTCACCAATTTGAAGGGCATCGACACTTTCCAGGATGTCGTGACGCTGCTTCATGCCCACGGCAACGACACCTGGTGCGATGACGGCCTTGGCGACGTGCTGGTGCTGCAGAATGTCGACATCGACAATCTCGGCAAGTCTGATTTCGTGTTTTGATGACCGGCGCCGTGCGAACGCTGCGATCAGCGCAGAGCGGCAGGTAGGGACCTGCT
>NZ_JBFUBY010001712.1:0-364 GCF_056405515.1 Polaromonas sp. P1_G2 | reverse complement strand
GTCCTACGAGGGTATGAGCCAACCGGGCCGCCACGAGCTCCGGCAGTTTTCCGAGCTGTTCGAACCGCTCTACAAGGCCTCGAGCCCGGAGGCGCGACGCAACGCGGTGGCGGCGCTGGCGCGCTCGCCCGTGCTGCCGCAGGCGGTGGCTGTGTTCGTCGGCAGCCAGCCGATCGAGATCGCTGCCCTCTTCCTCACCCGGTCGCCCGCGATCGACGATGAGACGCTGATCACCATCGCCAGGCGTCAAGGCCCCGCACATGCAAGGGCGATTGCGGCACGCGAAAACCTCAGCGTCAAGGTGGTCGACGCACTGGTGTCGCTGCATCACGGCAATGCCGGTACACGGGCACCGATCGAAGAA
>NZ_JBFUBY010001711.1:0-365 GCF_056405515.1 Polaromonas sp. P1_G2 | reverse complement strand
TGAACGACACCGGCGCGAAGACCGCGATGATGGTGAAGCTCGTGGCGATGACGGCGAGGCCGATTTCGTCGGCGGCTTCGATGGCGGCGCGATAGGGCGTTTTGCCCATCTTGATATGCCGCGCGATATTCTCGATCTCGACGATGGCGTCATCGACCAGAATACCGGTCGCCAACGTCATGGCGAGAAAACTCACCAGGTTGAGCGAAAAGCCCAGCATCGACATGATCCAGAAAGTCGGGATCGCCGAGAGCGGCAGGGCCACCGCCGAGATGAGCGTCGCACGCCAATTGCGCAGGAACAGGAAGACAACGATGACAGCCAGTACGGCGCCTTCGACCAGCGTATCGATGGCCGCTTCATAG
>NZ_JBFUBY010001710.1:0-365 GCF_056405515.1 Polaromonas sp. P1_G2 | reverse complement strand
GCATGGCACAAGCTCCGGACATCGATCGATGTGGGCAAGTTTGACTTCTTCGCGGCATTCGAAGGCGAGGAAGATGAAGAGTTTTATTCAGTATTTTTTGAAAAAGAGCTTTCAGGAGTCACTTTCAGGCCAATCGTTTGTGATGGGAAGGGAGGCGTCTTGGGGTTATACGAACGAACTATCGAAGCTTTTGGAAGTACAAGAAATATTTTTTTCTTCATCGATTCTGACCATGATAGGTATATCGGCATCGAGAAATATCCTGAAAATGTATTCGCAACTGCAGGCTATTCAATTGAGAGCTATGCTTTCGATTTTAAAGGAATAATAAGATTGGTGCGAAAGCATTTTCAACTTAATGAGTC
>NZ_JBFUBY010001709.1:0-365 GCF_056405515.1 Polaromonas sp. P1_G2 | reverse complement strand
AAATAGGAAATGTCGTTGAAGCCCGAGGAATAGGCGACTTCGGCAATCGTTTTGCCGCCCCTGACATCCTTGATCTGCTCGATCTTCTCACGCGCATAGCGCAGCCGCTTGTCACGGATGACGGTGGTGCAGGTGATGCCCACGCCCTGGAAATCCTGCTGCAAGGTGCGGATCGACACGCCGATGCGGGTCGCCAGCCATTTGGCCGAAAGATTGCTGTCGGTCAGATGACGGTCGATCAGGATATCGACCATCTGCAGGCGCCTTGCCGCGCTGTCATGCAGAGATTGCAGATTGGGCAGTGTCGGGGATTCCGAGACGAAAGCCTGGCGCGTCGCATTGAACATCAGCGCGCGGAGATTGGC
>NZ_JBFUBY010001708.1:0-365 GCF_056405515.1 Polaromonas sp. P1_G2 | reverse complement strand
CGCCTGCATATAGTCGATCCGCGATCCCCAGCCATGAATGACGAGAAGGCGCCTGCCGTCCGGCACCCCGAGCGGCGGGAACCGGTGCGCGGCGACATGGCCGTTCGGCACAGCCAGCATCAACCGCTCCGCCTGCCGCATCTGGGGCTGCGACATGTCGAACAGGCGTTTGACCTTGTGATTGGCGGGCGCAGGATTGCCTGTCGCACAGAATAGCCGGAATGCCGCCTGACCCGCCATTCGCGGCGCGACCAGCCCGGCGAGATTGATGGCTTGCCCTGTCAGCTTGGCGATATATGATGACATGATGATAGCAGCCTGATAGGTTCAATGCTGAACAATAAAGTACAACAATGAACAAAAAT
>NZ_JBFUBY010001707.1:0-365 GCF_056405515.1 Polaromonas sp. P1_G2 | reverse complement strand
GGGCATGGCCGGGATCGGCTCGACCACACCGGAACCCTCGGCAAGAAAGATCGGCCAGATCAGGTCGTCGACCGTCAGCCGGTTCTCCTGGATAAGCCGCCGCGACCAGTCGGCCTTGCGGTTGCGGCGCATGCGGCGATGGCCGGTGATTTCGTCAACGATATGGGTCTTGTCGGTCATGGCGGAGATCCAAGCGGGGAGGTGGCGCGTGATTAGCATGTAGATAGGCGCATTGCAAAAACCAGAATGCCGCGGGCTCTGGTTTTCATATCAGCCATCGACTAGAAAGAATGCATGACCGACTTTGCCCTGAAACCGCCAAAGCTCTTCCTGCCCGATCTGCTGATGACGCTGTTCCTCAGAGT
>NZ_JBFUBY010001706.1:0-365 GCF_056405515.1 Polaromonas sp. P1_G2 | reverse complement strand
CCGCCCGGACCAACGGCCATGGATCACCGTCTTCGGCACGATCGCCAGCATCTCGGCCTCCATCCTGTCGCGCAAGGCGGCTGTTGCCGCCGAACGTATGCCAATGCCAGACGCCGCGATCTCAGCCGCAACGCCGAACCCGGCGATCGCCGCTGCATTTTCCGTGCCCGAGCGATGGCCCTTCTCTTGCCCTCCACCGCGGATCAGCGGCACCGGCATCAACGTCTCGCCGCGCGAGATCAAGGCACCGGCCCCTTTCGGCCCGCCGATCTTATGTGACGAGACGACCAAAAAATCGGCTTCCAGCGCTTCGATATCGACCGGCAGCCGGCCGAAAGCCTGTACCGCATCGACGATCAGGATGC
>NZ_JBFUBY010001705.1:0-366 GCF_056405515.1 Polaromonas sp. P1_G2 | reverse complement strand
CCCCTTTCAGTCCCCGAGACCGACGGAGTTCCCGATGGGCCCGCCCGTGGATGCCGTACAGGCGTCCGAGCATTTTTCTGCGTCCGCCGACATCGTCATCATCGGCGGCGGCGTCATCGGCGTCAGCGCGGCACTCTTCCTCGCCCGCCAGGGCGTGTCGGTGGTTCTCTGCGAGAAGGGTCACATTGCCGGCGAGCAATCGAGCCGCAATTGGGGCTGGGTGCGGCGCATGGGCCGCGATCCGCGCGAATTGCCGCTGATCGTCAAGGCGATGGATATCTGGGACGGCATGCAGCAGTTGGTGGGCGAGGATGTCGGCTTTCGACGCACCGGCATCGCCTATCTCTGCAAGGATGACAGAGATGT
>NZ_JBFUBY010001704.1:0-366 GCF_056405515.1 Polaromonas sp. P1_G2 | reverse complement strand
GTGTAGATGTCGCCCGTGATTTTGCCGGAATTGACGATATTCTCGTTGCCGTCACCGCCGAGGAATGCCGTACCACCCGATATCTCACCAGCATTATTGAAAAGATCGGAAACGCCGGCGGCGTTGTTGACCGTTATCGCTGCATACGTCGTCTTGATCAGGCCGTGGGCGTAGTTATAGATGGTGGCATCGGAGTCCATCAGCAGGAGCCCGTGCGCGCCGCTGACGAAGCCCCAGTTTTCAAAGCCACCGTGGGCGATGCCGCCGCCTGTGCCCAGGAAAGCGATATCCCCGTCAGTGTTGTCGCCGAAAATGTAGCCGTAGTTCTTAATCGTGTCAGTGCCGTTGCCGGTCACTACCGCATAC
>NZ_JBFUBY010001703.1:0-366 GCF_056405515.1 Polaromonas sp. P1_G2 | reverse complement strand
GCCTGGTGCGGCTGGCAGCCAAGCTGGCGGATGGTAGATACCAAAAAAGCGGCACCCGAAGGCACCGCTTTTTCAATCCGGTCAAGCCGTAATCTTTATTCAGCCTTGGTCTCGGCAGCTGCAGCTTCAGCGGCAGCGGCTTCGGCAGCAGCCTTCTCGGCGGCAGCCTTTTCAGCGGCTGCGGCAGCTTCCGCAGCAGCCTTTTCCGCAGCCAGTGCCTGGGCAGCGGCAAGCTTTTCGGCTTCGATGCGAGCCTTCTCAGCCTGCAGCGCCTGGCGTTCGCCTTCGTTCAGCTTGCGGGCGCGGGCATTGGTGTTTTCGACGATACGGGCAGCCTTGCCACGCAGGTCGCGCAGGTAATAGAGC
>NZ_JBFUBY010001702.1:0-366 GCF_056405515.1 Polaromonas sp. P1_G2 | reverse complement strand
GGCCGTGCCAGGCTGGGGCCGAACAGGCCGCGCAGGTCGCCGCGCTCGAAGTACTCCATCGCGATGTAGGCATGTTCGTCGGTGAAGCCCTGGTCATAGATCTTGATGACGTGCGGATGGTCTATCTTGCACAGCAGGGCGTATTCCTGGATGAAGCGCACCAGGTGCTCGGAGGCTTCCTTGCCGCGCGAATCGAGCACCTTGAGCACGATGGGCAGGCCGTCGGACTCGCGTTCGCTGAGGTAGACCTCGGTCATGCCGCCCGCGCCTATCTTGCGCGTGATGCGGTAGCCCTTGAGCCGCACCGGCTCGGTGCTGGCGTCGAAGCGCAGATCCTTGAGGGCCGACAGCTTGGAGTCGAGGGGG
>NZ_JBFUBY010001701.1:0-366 GCF_056405515.1 Polaromonas sp. P1_G2 | reverse complement strand
GCCTTGGACATGTCGCGAGAAATGCCGGATGCCCAGATGTCGCCGGCCTTGGAGAGTTCGCGGATCGAAAGAGGGCCGTACTTCAGGAGCTTCTGGCCCGCCGGCGTCGCGTAGAAGGCGGCGATCTGGTTGAGTTCGTCCTCGCTGAACGCCTTGGCGTAAATGCGGGCGGCTTCCTTTTCGAGATCGGCGCGGCGCGATGCGAATTTCAGCGCCTGCTCGTCCACGACATCGTTGATCAGCTCTTCGTAATTCGGCGAGCCCTGGATCATCGTCGTCTTCAGCTGCATCGAGATGGTGGGCAGGATGTTGTCGAACGGATCGGTGATGTGGATCGCAGCGATGGCCGCACGCGCCGCCTTGAGA
>NZ_JBFUBY010001700.1:0-366 GCF_056405515.1 Polaromonas sp. P1_G2 | reverse complement strand
GATTTGCACCGGCTATATGCTCGACGGCAAGGAAATCGATCATCTTCCGGCAGGCCAGGCGGCGCAAGCCCGGATTAAGCCCCTCTATATAACACTGGAGGGCTGGAAGGAATCGACCGTCGGCGCCCGAAAGTGGGCTGACCTGCCCGCGCAAGCCATCAAATATGTGCGCCAGGTTGAAGAACTGATCGCGGCGCCGGTTTCGCTGCTGTCGACGAGCCCGGAGCGCGACGACACGATATTGGTGACGGACCCGTTTGAAGATTAATCGACGCGCGCCGGAAGGGTGAAAACCCGCCGGCGGGCAGCATTGAGAAAGACATATGGCGGATTTTATTGCAGTCATCCGACGCGCCGTTGACGGCC
>NZ_JBFUBY010001699.1:0-366 GCF_056405515.1 Polaromonas sp. P1_G2 | reverse complement strand
GCCATATAGCCGAATTCGAAGCGGGCGACGCGCAAGCCCATGGCCGCCAGCGCTTCGGCGGCCGCGGTCATCGAAGCGGAATCCATCGGCGCACCGGCGCCATGGGCGAGCAGGATCGTGACGCCTGCGTCCGCCGGCCCGTCAAACAGGAAACTGTTTTCCATTCGGATTCTTCCTCGTTTCCCCACCTATCAAGGCAAATGCGCGGACATGCAAGCCCGCAGGAAACGGGTGGCAAGCGGGCGCGCCGATCCTAAAATGATCGCCAAGGAACAGGAGATCGATGATGAACATGATCGTGCACGAGCAGCCCGCAGACGCCGAAACGCGTGTGGCGGCCTATGACTGGCAAGCGATTGCCACGGA
>NZ_JBFUBY010001698.1:0-366 GCF_056405515.1 Polaromonas sp. P1_G2 | reverse complement strand
CTAGACGTCTTATCGACATTCTTTATTCTTTAGGAAAACCACATCCCACCGGCTATTGGCAACGTAAAAAACGTCACGATAGTGTGAAAACGGTTTTCCGGTTACAAAATCCTTATATTTCAGCAAAATGGCGGCATTTGGACTTGACTAAGCATCAGGGTCTTGAGGCAAACGCGTGTCGCACCAAAAAGATCCGACACCTTTGCTTGAGCAGGCCCAAGCCAACCAGGGCTTTGCGGCGGCCGTGCGATAAATCTGTCATGGTTTTGCAAAAACCCTGTTGACAGGAAACCGCGACCCACTTACATGCACCGTCGCTGCCCAGATGGCGGAATTGGTAGACGCGCAGGTTTCAGGTACCTGTGC
>NZ_JBFUBY010001697.1:0-366 GCF_056405515.1 Polaromonas sp. P1_G2 | reverse complement strand
ACCGAGCCGTGACAACGCTCAGCGGCGGCAGTCAAGTCTTATCCATGGGATTCCCTCTCTATTCCCAACTCGAACCCTTTATCTATCGGGACATTCGAGCACTCCTCACGGATCTTGAGGCGCATGCGCCGGCGCTGCGTCGGGAGACTGTCGATCATCTGGCCAAGCGTCTGGAGTTGATCGCGGACCCGAGCGTCGAAGCCGACAATCTATTGAAGTTCCTGTCAAGTTTGCCGGAACCGCAGACCGACAAAGCGCCGTTTTATGCCGTGATACACGGTCGTCAGACAAGCGGGGCAATCCATAAGCAGATTCAAAAGCTGGGGCATTTGTCGATTGCAAGTCCCATGCAGCCAAGTGCCCTGA
>NZ_JBFUBY010001696.1:0-367 GCF_056405515.1 Polaromonas sp. P1_G2 | reverse complement strand
GAAACAGGGTGAGTAGCCGCGGCTGAATATTCGCGCCGCCTCATGCGTCTAATCAGTACAAAGTTGAACAATGGAGTCTGCCATGCTGGCCGATGCCGACCTCCGCGCAATCCGCGATGCCGGGCTGATCGATGACGCGAAATTGGCTGATATCGCCAATTTTCTTGCCGCACGGCGCATGCCTGCGACGGCTGCCCCTGCTCCTCGTTTCGATCTCACCCATGTGCTCTGGTATGCCGGGGCGCTGATCGTCATCGGTGCGATGGGCCTGTTCACCAATGAAGCATTCAACCGCATGGGCGGATGGGCACTGGCCGGCTGCGGTGCTGCCTATCTCGTCGTCCTGCTGGCGGCTGGCGAATATCTC
>NZ_JBFUBY010001695.1:0-367 GCF_056405515.1 Polaromonas sp. P1_G2 | reverse complement strand
AATCAAGCCCGCAATAGTTGAGCAGCCGGCGTGTCTCGGCCGTCTGGTCGAGCGTCAATTGTTCGTAGGACAGATCGAGGATATCGTCACCAAACATCGCCTTCCAGAACTGCATCAGGCGATGATAGCGCACGTAGTAACGCGCCGTTTCCTCCATATCGGCCTTGAAGGCCAGGCCCGTCGTGTCGAAATGGCTGGCATAGGCGGAAAAGCAATTGGCCAGCGGATTGCGGCGGCAGTGCACGATCCGTGCCTTCGGAAATACCGCCTTGATGATGCCGACCGACATGAAGTTGGTGAGATATTTGTCGACGGTGCGCCGGCCGAGATCCGCATGCTTGCCGATCTCGGCAAAATACGCCTCGCC
>NZ_JBFUBY010001694.1:0-367 GCF_056405515.1 Polaromonas sp. P1_G2 | reverse complement strand
GCTCTTGAGCACGGCTGCCATCCGCAATCCAAGCCTCGTATCCTTGTCCGGTTTCGGCAGCGCCATCATCGTCGCTGCCCCCCTGGTGCTCGCCACCTATTCGCTGATGTCGCTGGCGGTTGCCGGCCGCGGTACCGTCGATCTGGCGGTCGGGCCTCTGCTTGCCTTCATCAACGTGTCGATCGTCAAGCTCAACATGCTCGGCGTGGTGACCGGTCCGTTCAGCGTGTTCCTCGTCGCGCTGGGGCTCGGAGTGATCTACCAGCTTATCTTCGCCCTCATCGTCATCTGGGTTAGGGTGCAGCCGATCATCGTGGCGTTGTCCGGCTTCCTGGCGCTTTCCGGCATCAATCTGGTGATCCTGAAG
>NZ_JBFUBY010001693.1:0-367 GCF_056405515.1 Polaromonas sp. P1_G2 | reverse complement strand
GGCCAGGGTTACGCGCCTCGTGCAAGGGAAAAAGCGACCCAGATAAATGCGGGACGCGGAGGCATTGTGCAGGAGGGTTTTATGGCAAAAGTGGATAAAGAAGTTGCGCTTCGGCTTAAGTGGTCGTGGCATAGTGGGTTGACTGCAGCGATAGACAGCAGAGCGGTTGCTGCGTTTGATGCTCTCGTGAGCGACAAGATCTGGGAAGGCAACAATGAAAGGGCACGAACCAACGCTGTCCAAAAAGCACTCAGGGATGCGGAAGTGACTGTGATCGAGGCAGCGGCGAAGACGCTTGTCGCAGAGTTGAAGAAAGAGCCCGAGCTAGCGAAGGCGGTGCTACACAGAGGTTTGCGAAGCCTTGTCG
>NZ_JBFUBY010001692.1:0-367 GCF_056405515.1 Polaromonas sp. P1_G2 | reverse complement strand
CCAGACACGTGGTCGATGTGAAGATGGGTGATCAGCAGCGCGCTGACATCTCCAGCCTTGTAACCAGCGGCTTCGAGGTTTTCCAGCAGTCGGCCCATCGTCGGGCCCGCTACCGTGCCGGATCCGGCATCAACCAGAATTACACGCGAGCCGGTGTCGATGATCCATGCGTTGACGGCGGTGTCGATCTCGCCTTCGGTGGCAAGGAAGAGGCGCTTCAGCGCGGTCACGCGTCGTCAGTGACGTCGGCGAAGTTCAGGGGGTTGATGGCWACCGTACCGTCGTAAAGAGCAGTTACGATTACGTCGCCGATGGCCATCCGGTGCTAACCGGCATTCTGCTGGCGGAGTAGGTTAGATACTGTCTC
>NZ_JBFUBY010001691.1:0-367 GCF_056405515.1 Polaromonas sp. P1_G2 | reverse complement strand
CTGTTCTTTCTCGTTGAATGAGTCTTTAACAAAGTCTTGAATAGCACTGAGCATCGAAGAAATAAGTTGAGGATCTTCGCTCGTTGCGTTTTCGGCAGTTACATGCGCGATCAAAAGCCCGGAATTTCGGTCAATAAGAAAGACATGTTCTACGCGATAGACAAGAGAATGCTTTAGAACAACTTCCGAGAAGCTGGCACCAGTTCTCCAAGACTCAAATCTCCACTTGAGTCCATGCCAGGTAAATATATGTCTTAAAGTTTCATTCAGCGACTGAAAGGTCTGGTCGATCTTTTCCCCGATCGACTTGCGAATTGCCGGCAGAAACACCGGGTATAATATATCCGTCAGCGTGCGCGGGCTCTTC
>NZ_JBFUBY010001690.1:0-367 GCF_056405515.1 Polaromonas sp. P1_G2 | reverse complement strand
GTCCTGGAGAGCATTGATCTGCTTCTGCAGCGTGCGCGCGGACGGTGAATCCTTGCTGACACTTTCAAGCAGGGTCGCGAGCCGGGTTTTCAGGTCGCTCATTTGGTTTTCCAGCTTCTGGGTGAGCTCTGCATTGCTCTTCACCAGGATCGTGGGATCGATGACCTCCACCTTCGCGCGCAGTTTGCTCATCTCGTCACGCACCTTGCGCAGCCGGTTCTCCGAGCGCTCGACCTGCTTCGACGCGACAGACGTCATCTGCTGCCGATTGCTCTCCGAGAGGTCGTTTGTGAGCTTTTCCGAAACCTTCAGCACCGCGTCTGCGACCGCTTTGGCATCGTCGGCGCTAAAGGCATAAGTATAGAGC
>NZ_JBFUBY010001689.1:0-367 GCF_056405515.1 Polaromonas sp. P1_G2 | reverse complement strand
GGCCAAGGATGTCCTGCAGGCGGGTGAAATTCTTCTGGTAGACTTTTACCGCATTGCGAATCTCGGCCTCGGCGGCGGCGAGATTGTCATAGTCGGCGGAAAGCTGGCGGATCATGTAGTCGTAGTCGATGCTGTCGATCGGCGTATGCCTGTGCGAGAGCTTCAGATCGTTCATGATATATTCGGTCTTCGGCAGATAGGCGATGGCGAAGGTCGGGCGCCCGGCCATCATCGAGAAGATGCAGGAATGGAAGCGGGTGCCGAGAAACACTTTCGAGCGGTTGATCAGCGCCCGCAGAATATCCGGCTCGCGGCTCTTGGCATCGATGACGACGGGGTTTTTCGCCTTCTTCTGGATCTCATAGGC
>NZ_JBFUBY010001688.1:0-367 GCF_056405515.1 Polaromonas sp. P1_G2 | reverse complement strand
AGACGGAACCGAAGACTCCGACCATCTTCCCGAGCAAGAGGCCGAGACCAACGCCCAGAGTCACCGGTTCCGCGAAAGACGCCGCGGTGACGCCGGAAAACGATAGCCCGGCATTGGCGAAACCGAACACAGGAACGATGACGAAGGACACCGGCCGGTGGAGCAAATGCTCAAGCCGATGGAGAGGGGATTCCGCTTCGGATGCCTCCGGCGTGCCGGGCGTTCGCTTGATCGGAATGGTCAGGGCCAACAGCACGCCCGAGATCGTCGCATGCACGCCGGACATGAACACGAAGAGCCACAGGACAATGCCAAGCATAATGTACGGAAATAAGGGATTGACCCTTAGCCTGCCGATGGCCAGTAG
>NZ_JBFUBY010001687.1:0-368 GCF_056405515.1 Polaromonas sp. P1_G2 | reverse complement strand
GTGCGGCGGCATCGAAGGCGGGATCCGTCTTCTTCAAATGCGCGACAAGGTCTTTCAGCGGGTCTGCCGACATGGGGCTCCGGGCGAGGCTGGCAATCGGTGCGGCGGATCGATGCCGGATTGACGGTCGATCCGCGCCGACAATAAGCCATGCCGCGGGAAAGAAAAGCGTGCCCGCGTTCCACCCGCATCCGTAACGAAAAGCCCTATTCGGGGAAATCCCGCCGGCCGAGAATCTCGACCAGGCTTCCCCATGGATCGGTGATGAAGAAGGCAGTGGCCGGCGTCATGCCGTCACGCAGCGTCGGATCGGCCTCTTCGCGCATGGGCGTGCCCACGCCGCGCGCCACGCCGGCGATCCGTGCGCC
>NZ_JBFUBY010001686.1:0-368 GCF_056405515.1 Polaromonas sp. P1_G2 | reverse complement strand
GGGCGTCACCATCAACCGSCCGCCGCGCGACGGCCRYATGGCYTTCRTCCGCTCGCCCGACRRCATCTCGATCGAGATCCTGCAGAAGGGCGCCGCACAGCCCCAGGCCGAGCCGTGGAGCTCGATGCCGAACACGGGCGCCTGGTAGTCGGTAGATCAGGACTTACCAAACAGAGACCAAATTGCGGCGATCTTGCTTTCGCCGCAATTCGCTTTCACACAAGTTACGGGGACTAATCTTGCGTGAATAGCGAATCGAAATTGCCGCTCTCGGCGGCGATCACGATAATTTTACAACAGTTTACTTTCCGCGATTTTGTGTTTACGAATCGCGCGCCGACAAAGCCGACAAACAAAAACCTCTGCGG
>NZ_JBFUBY010001685.1:0-368 GCF_056405515.1 Polaromonas sp. P1_G2 | reverse complement strand
GTGCCGGTGAAGACGATGGTCGGGATCGCCACGTCGACCAGATAGTTGAGCGCCTCACCCGATTCGGCGCCCGGCAGATTCATGTTGGAGATGGCGAGCCGGATCGGTACATCCGATTTTTCGTTGGCCTGCTGAATCTCTTCGAAATCACGGCAGATTTCGACGTCGATTTCCAGAAGTTCCTTCATCCGCTGGCGGATCATCGAAGCGAAGACATTGGAATCCTCGGCGACGATGATCCGATTGTTCTTCAGCGACGCACCGGAATAGTGCATGCCGGAAACACCCAAGAAATCCATTTGGCCAGCCTTGTTGTGAAAAATTACCCCGGTAGCAGATTATGGGACAGGCTTTGAGGAAAGGTTAAG
>NZ_JBFUBY010001684.1:0-368 GCF_056405515.1 Polaromonas sp. P1_G2 | reverse complement strand
ATCTAAGTACTCAAACAACCTATACAGCTTCGATAAAATAGTGTATGTGTAGATCTACTAACGATCAATTGACTTAAATTTTATCCAAAAATGTTAACGCCGCGATACGCTCGCGGATAAAAAAATTAATAGATTCAATCATTAGAAGCGTGTGCAGTGATGTGTTTTTGGTGATGGGAGTAGACGCCATGAACTTGATGACAAGAAACAGTAAGGATGGCATAAAAGGAACTACTATTCTACCGATCGAACCGGAACTCGCCACTCCGTTTCGAGGGTCTGTTACCGCAACTGTATCCGGAACGCGTGAAACTTCGCTGGTTATCATCGACAATAGGGCTCTGGACCGGCAGTGCCTTGCACGATGC
>NZ_JBFUBY010001683.1:0-368 GCF_056405515.1 Polaromonas sp. P1_G2 | reverse complement strand
CCCGGCATCCTTGCGGGTCTTGGTGCCAGGCTGGTTTTCCTTGATCCTGGCTGCCTGGATGGCAACGGCGCGCGATGGATGCTTGTGCTTGATCTGGATCTGCGCCAGCGTTCCCGGCAGTTTTTGCGGGATGGTGATGTCGGCGCGACGCACATCGACGCGTCCACCCACCGTGGGACCTCTGATAAGGCTGCCGGTGACGGTCAGATCGCCGTTCAGCTTGGCGGCCAAAACCTTGCCGTCGGTATAGACAGCATTTTTCAGCGCGATCTTCAGGTCGGCGGGAAAGCCCGAGGCGGGTGTGATGCCGATGGTTCCCGAGACGTTGAGCGTGCCGCCACCGGAGAGTTTCCCGCTCAGGTTGGCGA
>NZ_JBFUBY010001682.1:0-368 GCF_056405515.1 Polaromonas sp. P1_G2 | reverse complement strand
ATATTGCCAAGGTCGTACGCATCGCCACCAATGGCGACTATTCGTCCTTGCTCTCCAAGCTCAATCTGCCTGAGCGGCAGATCGCCATCCGTGTCCGGCTGGAGCCGTCGGTGCGCAACAGCACCGACGCCCTGTCGCAGTTGCGCGTCACCGGAACGAAGGGCGCCGTGTCGCTGGGATCGATCGCCACGATCCGGATCGGCGGCAGCGCTTCGCAGATCGATCGCCTCGACCGCTACCGCAACGTCACCTTTTCCATCGAGCTGAACGGCCGCGCGCTAGGCGATGTGATGAGCGAGGTGCGAAGTCTCTCGTCCATGCGCAACCTGCCCGGCAATGTGCATCTGGTCGAACAGGGTGAATTGGAG
>NZ_JBFUBY010001681.1:0-368 GCF_056405515.1 Polaromonas sp. P1_G2 | reverse complement strand
GAAGGCGCCGGGGCAGGAAACGAGCTACGGCAATTCCGGCATCATTCAGCGCGAAGCCGTCGAGCCCTATTCGCTGCCGCGCGGCATCGGCGACCTCTTCAACATCGCCACCGGCCGCAGCAACGACGTTGTCTACTCCTTCCGCGAGCTGCCGTTCCATGTCGGGCCGCTTCTCCGATATTGGTGGTATTCGCAAGCAGGGCGGCACCGGGCTCTGTCGCAGGCCTGGGCCGGCCTGATCGCTCAATCGACCGCGACACATGGGCCGCTGATCGAGCGTTCCGGTGCAGGCGATCTCGTCCACCGCAACGGTTTTCGCATTCTTTTCCGAACCACGGCCGGGCGTGACAAGGCTCTGAGCGAGGCTG
>NZ_JBFUBY010001680.1:0-368 GCF_056405515.1 Polaromonas sp. P1_G2 | reverse complement strand
GTTCTTGTGATTGGAGCATGTCGCCCGAAAAGAGCCCCCGGTTTCGGGATGACGACATGCAGAAAAACAAAAGATGAAGCGCGTCATTTGAATCCCAAAATATGCGATGCGCTTCAGGCAAAGAAAAACCCGGCAAAAGCCGGGTTTTTCAATTCGATACCGAGAAAGCGAAAACGCCCGAAGGCGCTCCGGCTATCAGCCGACCACGATGTGATCGTGCGGGTTCTTGACGAAGTCGGCGAGCTTGACGTCCTTAAGAACGATCTTGTTGCCATCGCCGAGGTTGATGATGGTGTCCTTGCCATCCTTGGAGGCCGCAGCTTTGTCAACCACGTCGCCAACACTCTTGACCACGCCCTTGGCGAACT
>NZ_JBFUBY010001679.1:0-368 GCF_056405515.1 Polaromonas sp. P1_G2 | reverse complement strand
CTTCAAGACTTACGACAGTGATCATAAGGAACCACGCGGCGGTAAGGGTCTCGGGCGCCTTTCATGGCTGAAGGTGTTCGCCGAAGCCCATGTTGTCAGTCACTATGTGGAGGGCAGTGAACTTCTAAGGCGCTCCTTTACGCTCGTGCTCAATAATGAGAAGCCCTTGGCGGATTACTCGGTGCAAGCAGCCAGTGGTATCGACCCTGGCACGACGATTGTTCTTCGACGCATGAAGTCGGAATATGCCAAGCATTTCCCGACCAAGTTCGACACCATCGTGCGCAAGGTGGTCGCACACTTCCTTCCCTACCTTATATCACCTGTAAGACCTGTGATCACCATCGAGGGCGCGACAGATCTAATTG
>NZ_JBFUBY010001678.1:0-368 GCF_056405515.1 Polaromonas sp. P1_G2 | reverse complement strand
CTGCTGACGGTCTGCGGCCTGCTCGCCTTCTCGAAACTGTCGGTGCAGCAATTCTCCGATATGGACCTGCCGACGATCGCCATCTCGGCCTCGCTCGAAGGAGCCGCGCCGTCGCAGCTCGAAACCGAGGTGGCGCGCAAGATCGAGGATAAGCTCGCCTCGCTGAGCCAACTCGATCACATCGCCACCACGATCACCGATGGCGCGGTGTCGATCAGCGTCTCCTTCGAGATCGGCAAGGATACCGAGGCGGCGCTGAGCGAAGTGCGCAATGCCGTCGACAGCGCCAGCCCGGATCTGCCGACGGACATGGCGACGCCGCAGGTGTCGAAGAAGTCCGTGCAGTCCACAGCGTTGCTTACCTATGT
>NZ_JBFUBY010001677.1:0-368 GCF_056405515.1 Polaromonas sp. P1_G2 | reverse complement strand
GTACTAGGCGTCTTGGCGGGTTCATGGCGTGCTCCTAACGTAACAATGATGCCAAGACTCGCAGGTTCCGCAAAAGCTTCCGTGTGCCTGACAGCCTTGCCGAAGTCAAATAAGGTTCTCGACCTATCGTGCGGCGCAGGGGACTTAAGGTGGAACAAGGCGACAGAACATCGGCCCCTCGTCAAGCGACGAAGGCGAGCGCATCGCCCTTGGGGGATTTGCCTGCCGTTATGTCAACCACCTATCGCCTAGAAGCTCATTTCCCCAAAAACAGGTAGCCAGAACGTCCAACCTGTATTTGAGCGTTTGGTATAGACTAGCATCGGTTCCCTGCCCACCAGCCGCGCCTGTTTGCCGCTGAAGACGCG
>NZ_JBFUBY010001676.1:0-369 GCF_056405515.1 Polaromonas sp. P1_G2 | reverse complement strand
GCCGGAAATCGGTCCCCTGGTTGACGTCCTGGGCAACCGCGGCCAGCGCCTCTACCGCCTCGCTCCATTTCCAAGCGATGTTCCCGAGCGGTCGGTTCAGGTCCTGCCGCCGCTCGCCGAGGAAACGGGAGCAGACTGGCCAATCGGATGGCCGAGACCCGCGCGATTGCTGGCGAAGCCGGAAGAGATCGAGGTCTTGGCGTTGCTTCCGGACCATCCGCCGGTCGCGATAACCTGGCGCGGAAAGCGCAGGCACGTTCGCGTCGCTGACGGCCCGGAGCGCATCTTCGGAGAGTGGTGGCGACGCGACCGCGAATACGACGCTGTCCGCGACTACTACATCGTTGAAGACGACAGAGGCGAGCGGCT
>NZ_JBFUBY010001675.1:0-369 GCF_056405515.1 Polaromonas sp. P1_G2 | reverse complement strand
TTCCGAAAGTGCGCACGGTCTGTGCGACCGCCTTTTGCATTTCCATCTCTATGGAAATGTCGGCCTTAACGGCGTGGGCAACGCCGCCAAGGCGCTCGATTTCGGCGGCGACGGGTGTAACGTCATTGAGATCATCACCGAGCAGGCTCACGGCATACCCTTCGTGAACGAAGGCAAATGCCGTCGCTCTGCCGATGCCCGACCCCGCGCCGGTAATCAATGCTGTTCTCCGATTTTCCGTCTTCATTGGCCTGTCCTGACACGATCTTCCACCTGCGATCCCGAAGTTTCGGGATCGACATCTGAACAATCAAAACGCAGTGCGTGGCTACTTTGGCCGAGGCGGCGAAGCTTTGCCCAGCTTAACGG
>NZ_JBFUBY010001674.1:0-369 GCF_056405515.1 Polaromonas sp. P1_G2 | reverse complement strand
GCACAGGATGGCGACGCGCTGGCCATCTCGCAGATTGCCCACAAGACGCTGAAGGCTGTCGGATATGACTATGAGCGGCTGGGCTTCAACAAGGCCGTCGCCCGCCTCTACGAACTGGTCAATGCGCTTGCGACACCCCTGACCCAGGTTGCCTCCGGCAAGGCGGATGCGGTGACGATCGCAGCCGCCCGCGAGGCCGTGGAAATCCTGGTCCGCCTTGTTGCGCCGATGACGCCACATCTGGCCGAAGAGTGCTGGGGCCTGCTCGGCAATACCGGCATGGTCTGCGAAGCCGGCTGGCCCGTCTATGACGAGACGCTGGTGGCTGAAAACGTCATCACGCTGCCGGTGCAGATCAACGGCAAGAAG
>NZ_JBFUBY010001673.1:0-369 GCF_056405515.1 Polaromonas sp. P1_G2 | reverse complement strand
AAACAGAGGTCGTAATCGACATTGGGATAGAAATTGGTTTCGACATTGACAATGCAGCGCAGTTTCGGCGCCATATCCAGCTCGTCGCGCTCCATGCGCTGCTGGCTGACCAGAACCTCGGTGTCCGACAGATGTTTTTTGTAGAACGCATCGCGATCCTCGCCATTCCAGGCGACGACGTCATAGGTTGAGAAGAACTTTTCCTGATCTGCTTTGGAAAAAATATCGGCGGCAGCCCGGGGTTCGGGGTCGAACAGAATGCGCATCGTGTCCTCCATTTTTCAGCTTTTGTAGCCCGCCGGGTGACGCTTGGAAAGCGCTCCGGACCAGCAAAACGAATTGACAGTGCCGCCCCGAACTGCTTGACCT
>NZ_JBFUBY010001672.1:0-369 GCF_056405515.1 Polaromonas sp. P1_G2 | reverse complement strand
CTATGGCGATGGCCGGCGCTTCGCCGTCTGGTTCGATCCGCATCCCAAGCCGAGCTATCTGTTCGCGCTGGTGGCCGGGGATCTCGGCGTGGTCGAAGACACGTTCACGACGATGAACGACCGCGAGGTCAAGCTGCGCATCTATGTCGAACACGGCAAGGAGCCGCGCGCGGCCTATGCCATGGATGCGCTCAAGCGTTCGTTGAAGTGGGACGAGGAAGCCTTCGGCCGCGAATATGATCTCGACATCTTCATGATTGTCGCCGTCTCCGACTTCAATATGGGGGCGATGGAGAACAAGGGGCTCAACGTCTTCAACGACAAGTACATTCTTGCCGACCCCGAAATAGCGACCGACCAGGATTATGC
>NZ_JBFUBY010001671.1:0-369 GCF_056405515.1 Polaromonas sp. P1_G2 | reverse complement strand
TCCCTACGCTTCGCTACGGGCAACCTGCGGTGCTCGAGCCAAGCGGGGTCTGGCTAAACTCGCCTTCGGCTCAAACAACGCCAGCCCTGATCCGCTTGTCTCTGCGCTCCTCGGCCCAGCCAGGACGGGGCAATCGGGAACAGGAGCGGGGACAAATACCAAAGAGACAAACCAATACAAACAAGGACTCGCCTTGGCGAGTCCTTGTGGTTTTCAGTATTTGGWWTTKGTATTCCTTCCCCACCCCTTGTGGATGCGCCGAGGAGCGGAGGTCCAGACGGATCAGGGATCGCGTTGTCTGAGCGAAGCGAGTTTAGCGAGACCCCGTCTGGACCGAGCTGGACCGAGCACCGCAGGTTGCCCGTAGCG
>NZ_JBFUBY010001670.1:0-369 GCF_056405515.1 Polaromonas sp. P1_G2 | reverse complement strand
CTCTTGCCGCGCTCTGAAACATTATTCGTACGGATTTTAGCGCAAATGCAACAGCAAAGAAGCGTTCGTTACAAAACTTTTAAGCCTCGGCGGTGCCGATGAACGGGAACTGAACCGCCGGTTCATGGTTGATAAATCCGAGCCGAAATAATGTCACGGTGAAATGACACCGTAAGAATCACAAAAAAGCCCGGAAAATAAGCAGGTCTTGGCTTCAACGACCACAAAACGAAGAGGAAGACATCCATGGCGTTCAAGAACAGGCTTCTTGCCACCGCTGCCATCCCCCTTGTCGCACTGATCGGTCTCGGACCGGTTTCAGCCGCAGAATTCATCCGTCCTGCGGTCCCCGCAGAGGCGCAATCGCTG
>NZ_JBFUBY010001669.1:0-370 GCF_056405515.1 Polaromonas sp. P1_G2 | reverse complement strand
GAGGCGATTATCGGTCATGATCAGGCTGCCGGCGCGATGCTGGCTGATTCGACGGCGCGGATGCGGTTGCCGTCGGCGCCGAAGACCAGCGCCCTGGCGCCGGGAAAGCCGACATTCACGGTTTCACCCGGCCGGAACGAGGTTTCCGAGCGGTCCTCGACGATCACAGCCTGCCCGGTGGTCAGCGTGCCGTAGAGGAAGCGCGTGCCGCCAAGATTTTCGACGACGTCGATCTTCACCTCGATCGTGCCGCCGGCCGCATCCCTGCCGGTGAAATGCTCAGGCCGGATGCCGACTTTGACCGGCATGTCGGCGGATGATGGGACATGGCCGCTGCGCAGGCTCGCGCCACAGTCAAGTCGTATAGTGC
>NZ_JBFUBY010001668.1:0-370 GCF_056405515.1 Polaromonas sp. P1_G2 | reverse complement strand
GGCGTGCGCCCTGGCCGAGCGAGGCGGCCATGTCGGTGGCGGCATTGCCGATGTCGATCTGGCCGCAGACGATGTCGAACGGCCGGCCGTCGAGCGAGATCGAGCGGGTGATGCCGGTCACGGCATGCTTGGAGGCAGTGTAGGCGATCGAATTGGGCCGCGGCACATGCGCCGAGATCGAGCCGTTGTTGATGATCCGGCCACCTTGCGGGTCCTGCTTGCGCATCATGGCGAAGGCGCCGCGGGCGATGAGGAAGACGCCGTTGAGATTGGTGCCGATGACGCGCATCCAGTCGTCGACGGCGAGTTCGTCGAGCGGCACGCCCGGTGCGGTGATGCCGGCATTGTTGAAGACCACGTCGAGCCGGCC
>NZ_JBFUBY010001667.1:0-370 GCF_056405515.1 Polaromonas sp. P1_G2 | reverse complement strand
GCGCCGTGCCCGCGCCCATCCGGGTCGAGCCGGAAACCATTTCCGGCGGCGTAGCGAGCAGGATCGCCACATCGGCGCCAGCGAACAGTTTTGCGTCGGCATTGTTGGCAATCGCGATGACCCTCGCACCCTTTGCCCTCGCCACATCGGCGACAGCAAGCGCATAGGGCGTCGAACCGCTGGCGGAAATCGAGATCACGCAGTCCCCCGCCCCCACGACGCGCTCGGCGTCAGCCCGCGCTTGGTCGACATTGTCCTCCGGCGATCCCTTGAGGTCGAGGAGGTCGGCGACACCGCCGGCCAGCAGGATGACGATCTGGTCGTTGGCGATGCCATAGGTGCCGGGAAGCTCCAGCGCATCGGCCATGGC
>NZ_JBFUBY010001666.1:0-370 GCF_056405515.1 Polaromonas sp. P1_G2 | reverse complement strand
GGGCGAAGGCCCGCCCAGCGTTCGATCACCGGGGCATCGCGCAGTGCCGGCACCAGCGCCCTCGCCCGCACCACGATGTCGTCGAGCTGATCGTCGGTCGACACGGGATCGGCGTAGTGGTTCTCGCTCGTCGAGCCTATGGCAACGCGGCCATCCTCATGCGGCACGACATAAAGGCCATCGAGAAAGGCGACAGGCAGGTTCGGATCGAGGTCGGCGCCGAGCAGTGCAGCCTGCCCTTTGACCCCCTGTCCCAGCGGCTTGGGCAACTGCGGCATCAGGCTTTCGAGAATCGGAAAGCTTTCCGCCCCGGCTGCGACAAGAACATAGTCAAAACGGATCTCCCTCCCGCAAGCGAGCGTCGCCCGGC
>NZ_JBFUBY010001665.1:0-370 GCF_056405515.1 Polaromonas sp. P1_G2 | reverse complement strand
ATCGAGTGCCCCGAAGCTGATCGCCGGCAGGTTCTCCTCCGGCCGCAAATAAGGTCGATACTGGATTTTCATGGTCGAATCTGAAGCTCAAGGACGGCTGCCCGGCATGGAGCCGGTGTCCGTCGTCGACATCGGTTCCAACTCGATCCGACTGGTCATCTATGAGGGGCTTAATCGCGCCCCCACCATGCTGTTCAACGAAAAGGTCATGTGCGGGCTCGGCAAGGGCCTGGAGCAGACCGGCAACATGGACGAAGCCAGCGTCACCCGTGCGCTTGCGGCCCTGCATCGTTTCAAGGCGCTGTCGCACCAGGCGCGCGCCTATACCATGTATATCCTCGCCACGGCCGCGGCCCGCGAGGCGAAGAAC
>NZ_JBFUBY010001664.1:0-370 GCF_056405515.1 Polaromonas sp. P1_G2 | reverse complement strand
GTATGAGCGGCGCGGCATCGAATTCAACGATGCGCGCAAGCGCATGGCGCGCATGCCCGAAGGCAGTCTGCATATCGATAATCCTGTCTCGACGGCGCCGGGCTTCAACATCGGCAATGTCTATGTCATGGCCGGCGTGCCGAATATTTTCCAAGCGATGCTCGACAATGTCCTGCCGACGCTGCGCAGCGGTGCGAAGACGCTGTCGCGGACGGTCAAATGCCCGTTCGGCGAGGGCGATATCGGCGCGCCGCTGGCCGCGGTGCAGAAAGCGCATCCTCAGACCGTGATCGGCTCCTATCCGAAATTCGACGGCATGTATTTTTCGACCGACCTGGTCATCCGTGCCCGCGACGAGGCAGTGCTCGAT
>NZ_JBFUBY010001663.1:0-370 GCF_056405515.1 Polaromonas sp. P1_G2 | reverse complement strand
CGTCTCAATCGGTTTTCCCATTTCGCGATCGGCATGACCAGCGGCTCGGCTGTAGACGATCTCTCCGTCTTCAGCGACGATCACGACAGTGCCGACGATCTTGCCATCCCTGATCGCTCTTTCGATAACCGCGTCGATCCCCGCCTTCATTCCAACCGTCCTCCAGTGTTTCTGAACAAGCGGGCATAGAGCTACATGTTCTCTCTATGTTCCGCAAGGTGCGGCATCGACCAACGGAGAGCTCATTACTTTAGCATCGGGGATTTTAGGACACGTTTCGTCGCTGAGTGGGCAACCCCCTGTAATTTCTAGTGTTAGTGTCCTGATCATCGCAAGATGGGTGCGTGTCACGGCTGTGGCACCGGGAGGC
>NZ_JBFUBY010001662.1:0-370 GCF_056405515.1 Polaromonas sp. P1_G2 | reverse complement strand
AACCGTCGCTGTTCGGCCGCCGGATTGCCGGCGACGAATGGAGTATTTGCTGCAGCAGAGCCTACGCTGAGCGCAATGGAATTCCGCGTACGCTCGACGAGCTGCATCACCATCCGGTGATCACAGTGATCGAGGGCCGCTTCGAAGGCCCGGTCAGCGAGTGGCTCAGATCGCATGTGCCAAAGGAAAGGTTCGCTTTCCGCCACAACAGCCTGATGACCATCTATTCCAACATGCGGGCCGGGCTGGGCGTCTCGCCCTGCCCCGATATGCTGTCCGCAGTTGATCCGGACATCGTCCGCTGCATGCCGCTGCCAGTGAGCAGCGGCAAGGAAGTCTGGGCGCTGGCGCCGCAGCGGCTGCGCAAGGC
>NZ_JBFUBY010001661.1:0-370 GCF_056405515.1 Polaromonas sp. P1_G2 | reverse complement strand
AGATAACCCATGCCGGCATAGACATAGACGATGTCAAAGCCGGCCTGCCGTGCCTTGCGGGCACCTTCCGCCTGCCAGCGCAGCACGTCCCTGATGTCCTGCTTGTCCATCGAGCGCGGCTTGAGATTGCCCATGAAGCCGACATGCGTTGCCATCCAGGGAATGCCGGAGGGCGAAATCGGCGCCACGCGTGTCGTGCGGTTCATCACCGAAGCACCGCCATGCCAGAGCTCGACGCCGGCCAATGCTCCATGCCTGTGCACCGCCTCGGTCATCAATGCATGTGCCTTGATGTCGTTGTCGTCCCACAGCGTCGCCATCGGCAGCGGCGAGTCATCGGAAGACAGGTCGATGGAGCAGGCGCCGGTAC
>NZ_JBFUBY010001660.1:0-371 GCF_056405515.1 Polaromonas sp. P1_G2 | reverse complement strand
GGGCCACACTGACCGCTTCGGCCGTGCTCATCACCGAGCTCAATTTCTCCATACCGCCCTCGATCGACAGGCCGTCGCGCAATTCGCGGAAGCAGGTCACCAAGACTTCCAGCACGTCGTCATCCGGCACCGAGGGCACGCCGGAGCGGGCGAGCAGCTTGCCGGCCTCGCGTTTGACCAGATCGAGCTCCTCCTGCGGGTCGCGGATCGGGAAGACGGTCTCGAAATTGAACCGCCGCTTCAGCGCCGCCGACATTTCATTGACGCCGCGGTCGCGGGTGTTGGCCGTGGCGATGATGTTGAAGCCTTCGCGGGCAAACACCATTCCATCCTCGCCCGACAATTCGGGCACAGCGAGCACCCGGTCTGAC
>NZ_JBFUBY010001659.1:0-371 GCF_056405515.1 Polaromonas sp. P1_G2 | reverse complement strand
CATTTTTGGTGCCGATGGTCATCGCGGCGCAGACCGCGCTCAGCAAGGCGAGCACCGCCGCCGACAGCATGACAACCCGATAGGCCGCCTGGAATTCGGCTGGCTCGATGGCCGAGAGATCGGCGCCGCCGAAGGCGATGCCGATCGCCGCGACCGCCACCAGTCCGCCGCCGCGCGCGGCCGCATTGTTGATACCCGAAGCAATGCCGCTCGCCTCGCCCGGCACCGAATTGAACACCGTCGAGGTCAGCGGCGGTATGGCAAAGGTCATGCCCACGCCCATCAAGCAATGCCGCTCGCCTCGCCCGGCACCGAATTGAACACCGTCGAGGTCAGCGGCGGTATGGCAAAGGTCATGCCCACGCCCATCA
>NZ_JBFUBY010001658.1:0-371 GCF_056405515.1 Polaromonas sp. P1_G2 | reverse complement strand
GTGCGTAGCTCCACTGGTGATAGGGGCAGGCGATCAGTTTGGAGGCGAGCTGTTTTTCCTCGACCGAGCAGAGTTCCGAGCCGCGATGGCGGCAGGTATTGTGGAAGCAGGAGAGATTGCCGTCGCGGTCCTTGATCAGGATCAGGTTCTGGCCGGCGACGCTGATCCGGCGCATGGTCATTTCCGACAGGCCGTTATCGCGGCCGACATAGACCCAATGCTTCGACCAGATCATCAGTTGTTCGCGGACAAACCAGTCGGGATCGAAATAGGCCTTGGCGGGCAGGGTCTCGGGACAATGATCCAGAAGCGGCGAGGCGGGATGCGGCATGTGCATCTGGTTCATCGGATCGGCTCCCGCTCGTTACCGC
>NZ_JBFUBY010001657.1:0-371 GCF_056405515.1 Polaromonas sp. P1_G2 | reverse complement strand
CCCCCACGCAAGAGACGTTTCAAGCGGCGCCGAAATTCTCAGGCCGCTTTCGGCAGCGACGTCATGTCGATGACGAAGCGATATTTCACGTCGCTCTTCAGCATCCGCTCATAGGCTTCGTTGATCTTCTGGATCGGGATGATCTCGATTTCCGACAGCACGTTGTGCTCGGCGCAGAAATCCAGCATCTCCTGGGTCTCCGCAATACCGCCAATGCCGGAGCCGGCAAAGCTGCGGCGCTTGGCGAGCAGCGTGAAGGCGGCGATCGACAGCGGGTTTTCCGGCGCGCCGACCAGAACGATCGTGCCATCGCGCTTGAGAAGCCGCCCATAGGCGTCCATCGAATGATCGGCCGAGATGCAGTCTATGAT
>NZ_JBFUBY010001656.1:0-371 GCF_056405515.1 Polaromonas sp. P1_G2 | reverse complement strand
GGTCCTCGCTCTACCAATGTTGAGTTATTTGTTTAGTTACTTTCATTTTACTCAACAAGCAAGCGACAATCGTTGCTGCGGCGCAGCATTGCGCCTTGAAGCCTGTTCAACATTGGAGAATTTGGGATGATGGCGGGCAATCGCAGATGACGCAAAGACCCCGCCCCAACCCCTCCCCACAGGAGGGAGGAGCTTAACCCGCGGCTGCGCTGTGCCCCAATTGAGGCAAGGAGCGTACCGCGAGTCTTCTCCCCCCTAGTGGGGGAGATGGCCGGCAGGCCAGAGAGGGTCTTTTTTCTTATCCAATAGCGCTGCCAATGAGGGCACGCTGGCGTCGAGCGGCTCAGCCACCGCTCCATGCCCTCCATGCC
>NZ_JBFUBY010001655.1:0-371 GCF_056405515.1 Polaromonas sp. P1_G2 | reverse complement strand
GGACACCGGCGGCGGCGCCGGATCGAACGAGGTCACCGACAGAAGTTCGCTTCTGCCGATTTCGCCGCGGTCGGCGGCGGCCTTCAGTGCTGCGAAGTTCGGATCGAAGCGGCGGTTGAAGCCGATCATCACGGGACGGCCGGTGGTAGCCGCCACCGCCTGGCAGGCGCGCGCCCGCTCAAGACTGAGATCCACCGGCTTTTCGCACAGCACGGCCTTGCCGGCTTTCGTTGCCGCTTCAATCAGGTCGGAATGGGTGTCGGTCGAGGTGGCGATGAGCACGGCGTCGATCGAGGGGTCGCTGATCACCTGATCGGTCGTCACCGCCTGAGCGCCGTATTGCGTGGCCAGCTTTTGTGCCGCTCCCATAT
>NZ_JBFUBY010001654.1:0-371 GCF_056405515.1 Polaromonas sp. P1_G2 | reverse complement strand
ATTCTTCGCAATGCCCGCAGCCGGAAACGAAAGGCACTGTTACCCGGTCTCCGACCTTGAAGCGCGTCACCTGCGCGCCGACCGCCGCCACCGTGCCGGCCAGCTCGTGGCCCGGCACATGCGGCAGGTGAATATCCGGATCATGCCCCTGCCAGCCATGCCAGTCGCTGCGGCAGCTGCCCGAGGCCTCGACCTTGATGACCACACCATGCGGCTCGACCGCGGGGTCAGCCACTGTGCGGATTTCCGGCGTGACGCCATAGGTTTCGTAGTACATTGCGCGCATGTTCCGGATACTCCAAGACAATCAGGTGGCGGGACATTGCCATGCGCCTACCATCAAGCAAAGAGCCGAAGACCATGACTTTTGC
>NZ_JBFUBY010001653.1:0-372 GCF_056405515.1 Polaromonas sp. P1_G2 | reverse complement strand
AGATCAGTGGCCGGATGGTCGGGATGGTTCAACCCTGCCGGCGCATTGAGCACCAGCTTCGAAAATCGCTCGCCGGTGACGGCCGCGATCTCGGCGGCCATCCATCCGCCCATGGAATGCCCAAACAGATGCGGTCGATCGAGGCTGAGCGCCTGCACCAGACGGAGGTTATGCACGACCAGGTCTTGCATCCCGACGATATGCGGCGCCTCGGCGCTTTCTCCGAAGCCGGGATGGAACGGCAGATAGACGCGAAACCGGTCCGCCAACCCCCGCGCCCAGGCAGAGCCCTCGAGCGTGGCGGCTCCGTGCAGGGCCAGAACGGCGGGTCCGCTGCCGATGGCTTTCACGACGGTGTGGACGCCTTCGATG
>NZ_JBFUBY010001652.1:0-372 GCF_056405515.1 Polaromonas sp. P1_G2 | reverse complement strand
GTGGCCATACCGTTGTGGATTCTGATCCGGCTGCTGATCGCGCTCTACCGCCGGCGCTGGCGTGCGATAGCTGCTTGCCTCGGTGTTTTTGCGATGGGCTTTGCCATCGGCAATGCCGGGCAGTTTGCCGGTGATCAATGGCTGATCCGTGTCAGGGGCGTCGGCCTGGAACAGGCGGTCGCCGACGCCAAGGCGGGGCGGACGCCACCGGAGCGCTTCATGGCCACCTCGGCCGCGGCCTATGTTGAGACCGACTCATCCTTCGAGATGGTGCACGGCATTGCCTACGATACGACCGGCCGGCTCGCCGAAATGCTGGCTTTGCCGATCGAGGACCGGCCGAAGGAATGGCTCGACCGGATGCCGCAGGCC
>NZ_JBFUBY010001651.1:0-372 GCF_056405515.1 Polaromonas sp. P1_G2 | reverse complement strand
CTCTATATGCGCGACGAGGCCACGCCATTGCTCGACGTGATGCGCGAGATCGGCGAGGCAACGCGCGGGGAAGCCTTCGATGGCGTCAGCAATGAACAGCGCGACGAACTGTTCAACATCCTGTCCACTGTGAAAACCAACCTGATACAGGCCTGCCGGATGCCGGTGGCCGAGAATGAGACGAAGCATGGCTGAGCAAAGTTCCCTCCGCGTCGTGACTGATGAGGACGCGGCAAATCCCTCCGAGAGCGGGGACATCAAGGAAAAGATACAGCAGAAGGAAACGGTCGCAGAAGCGCCGGCCGCCAGAACTGAGTCTGCTGCCCGGACAGAACCTGCCGCGAAAACCGAACCTGCCGTCAAGCCGGAGAC
>NZ_JBFUBY010001650.1:0-372 GCF_056405515.1 Polaromonas sp. P1_G2 | reverse complement strand
TGGCATGCCCGAGCAGGACATGGTTTACAAGGTCGGCGATCTCGAACTCGACCGCCTGTCGCATGCCGTCCGCCGCAGCGGCAAGGAAATCCTGCTGCAGCCGCGCGAATACCGCCTGCTCGAATATCTGATGAAGAATGCCGGCCAGGTGGTCACCCGCACCATGTTGCTCGAAAATGTCTGGGATTATCATTTCGACCCACAGACCAATGTCATCGACGTGCATGTGTCGCGGCTGCGCTCCAAGATCGAGAAGGATTTCGACAAGCCGCTGCTCCGGACCATCCGTGGCGCCGGTTATATGATCAAGGACGACGCGTGATCCGATGGCGGTCCTGAGCTGGATCAACACCAGGCTTCTCAGTTCCCGTA
>NZ_JBFUBY010001649.1:0-372 GCF_056405515.1 Polaromonas sp. P1_G2 | reverse complement strand
TCCTTGTCCCATTCGATCACCTGCCGGTCGGCCATCGATGCCGGCTCGATGGGGACCAGATCGTCGAGCCGATCATGCGTCAGCACGAAACCGCCTGGATGCTGGCCGAGATGCCGGGGCGCGCCCATCAGTTGCTGCGCAAGCTTCAGTGTCAACGCGAGCCGGCGGTCGTCGGGATTGAGGTTGAGTTCCCGAAGGTTCCGGTCGCCGACCATATCGGCGGACCAGGACCACATGCCCGATGACAGAGCCTTGATCATATCCTCCGGCAGACCGAGTGCCTTGCCGACATCACGGATCGCACCTTTCGCACGATATCGTGTCACGGTCGCGCAGAGTGCCGCCTTCTGATGTGTGTAGGTCTTGTAGATC
>NZ_JBFUBY010001648.1:0-373 GCF_056405515.1 Polaromonas sp. P1_G2 | reverse complement strand
AAGTATGCTGGACAAATCACGGGGTCCGGCGGACAATTTCGACAGAGAGACTGACGTCTCGGGGTTTGGGGAGGCGATCCAATGGCCCAAGTGCAGGTAACGAGCGGCCCGACGCTTGTGAGTGAAGGTCCAATCAAGACATTTCTGAGGGCGACGGAAGTCGATATGCGCATGCTGGGCATGATCGCAGCGCTGATCGTCATCTGGCTCGGCTTTGACCTCTACGGCTATATCTTTAACGGCTTCGGCGCCTTTATCACCTACCGCAATCTCTGGAACCTCTCGGTCCAGACCTCTTCGATCACCGTCATGGCGACGGGCATGGTGTTGATCATCGTCACGCGCAACATCGACCTGTCGGTCGGTTCCATGC
>NZ_JBFUBY010001647.1:0-373 GCF_056405515.1 Polaromonas sp. P1_G2 | reverse complement strand
GAACGTCACCGGCTCGCTGCATATGGGCCACGCGCTCAACAACACGCTGCAGGACATCATGGTCCGCTTCGAGCGGATGCGCGGCAAGGACGTGCTCTGGCAGCCGGGCATGGACCATGCCGGCATCGCCACGCAGATGGTGGTCGAACGCCAGTTGAAGGAACGGCAGGAGCCGTCGCGCCGCGACATGGGCCGCGAAGCCTTCGTCGATCGCATCTGGCAGTGGAAAGACGAGTCCGGCGGCATGATCTTCAACCAGCTCAGGCGCCTTGGCGCGTCCTGCGACTGGTCGCGCGAGCGCTTCACCATGGACGAAGGCCTGTCGCAGGCCGTGCTCGAAGTCTTCGTCCGGCTCTACAAGGAAGGCTTGATC
>NZ_JBFUBY010001646.1:0-373 GCF_056405515.1 Polaromonas sp. P1_G2 | reverse complement strand
GTCATTGCCGGCACCGCCCGAGAAATCATCGGCTATCGCCTTGCCGGTGAACGTATCGGCATGGCTCGATCCGACGAATTTTTCAATCGAGACGAAGACATCGCCCTTGGCATCACCGGTGTTGTCGACAGGCGCTGTCAGCGAGACAACCACGCCCTTTGCGGCACCGGCATAGCTGACCGTGTCGATGCCGCTGCCGCCGTCCAGCCGGTCGGCGCCTGCGCCTCCGACAAGCGTATCGCTTCCCTCTCTTCCGTTGATGGTATCGCCATAGGCTGTACCGGTGAGCATCTCGTCCGCCCCGATACCGGAGAGGATGACCTTCGATGTCGCCATCGAGGCATCGACCCCGGTGGTCGGGGCCGTATTGATC
>NZ_JBFUBY010001645.1:0-373 GCF_056405515.1 Polaromonas sp. P1_G2 | reverse complement strand
CTGGTCAGCCGCGCCCTCCAGGCGGGCGATGACCGAATCCGGTATATGGATGCCCGGCACGTTCGAGCGGATCCACTTGGCGGTCTTGGCAGAGGCCATCGGACCGACGCCAGCGAGGACGAAGCATTTTTCGGCGAAACCGAGGTCGACGACCTTCTTCATATATTCCCTGAACATCGGTACATCGAAGCAATACTGGCTCTGCACAAACTGTGCGCCGGCCTCGATCTTCTTGCCCAGCCGATAGGGCCTGAAATCGTAGGGCGGGGCGAAGGGGTTGATCGCGGCGCCGAGGAAAACCTGCGGCGCTTTGGTGATCTTGCGGCCGGAGCGGAATTTCGATTCGTCGCGCATCATCCGCACGGTTTCGAGC
>NZ_JBFUBY010001644.1:0-373 GCF_056405515.1 Polaromonas sp. P1_G2 | reverse complement strand
GGCGTGGCGCTGAAGCATTTTGCCGCCGACAAGCTCGATGCGATCGGCATCGCTATCGGCGAGGACATCGACATCTGCCGCCAGAAGGGTTTCAACGCGGTAGAGATGGATCTTTCCTTCCTCGAATTCCCCGACCAGACATTTGATCTCGTCTGGTGCCGGCATGTGCTGGAACATTCGGTGTTTCCGTTGTTCTCGCTCAACGAGACCTGCCGCGTGCTGAAGCCGGGCGGCGTGCTCTATATGGAAGTGCCGGCCCCGGACACGGCCTGCCGTCACCAGAACAATCCGAACCATTATTCCGTGCTGGGTAAGTCGATGTGGCTGCAGCTGATCAAGCGCGCGGGCTATTCGACGGTGACCGTCTCCGATG
>NZ_JBFUBY010001643.1:0-373 GCF_056405515.1 Polaromonas sp. P1_G2 | reverse complement strand
GGTCGTCCGTCCTGGCGGTCTCGGTTTTCCGGACCACCTTGAGCGGCACGACCTTCGGTTCTTCCGGCTTCTTCGCCCCTTCCGTCTTCACCGGCGCCGCCTCATTGCGCTTGTCCAGCGCATCGGCCATTGCCCCCATGAAGAGACCCGCCATCTGCGTCGCCATATTGACGCCGACGGCAGTCATCATCGTCATCACCGCCGCCTGATCGGCGATGAATTTGGCGGACGCTTGGGCAAAGTTCGGCTCAGCTGCGGTATCCCGCGCTTCCGCCTCGTCCCTGCCCTGTTGCGGCTCGCTCATGTTTCCTACTCGGCAGCCTCCAGAACCGCGCCATGCGACGTGGCATTGCTGGTATACTGATCAATGCGC
>NZ_JBFUBY010001642.1:0-373 GCF_056405515.1 Polaromonas sp. P1_G2 | reverse complement strand
GATAGTGACCGCGCATGGCCGAAGATAAGCACGAGACGCGCAACACGGCGATCGCCGCCGGCATCATTCTGTTGGTCGCGGGCCTTGGTGTCTACTTCATGCCGAAAATCGTGCTGGGCATCGGCGCCTATTCCCCGGTGCTCGGCTTTGCGGCGGGAATGGCGATCGTGATGTTCTTCTTTGTCGTGCTCTGGCTGCGCTCGAAATACAAGAAATAGCCGGCAAATCAAAAATATTACGGTTTTCACGTTGTTGTGACCAAGCTTGTGAAACAAAGGCACTCGATCCGTCGTAGGGTTCGATGACAGAACCAATATACGGGTCAAGGAATAGCCATGCCTGCCTATAAAGCGCCTTTCATCCCGTCCTCAGA
>NZ_JBFUBY010001641.1:0-373 GCF_056405515.1 Polaromonas sp. P1_G2 | reverse complement strand
CATACCTCTCGCGCTTCGGAGCCGAGGTCATCAAGGTCGATCCGGCGACGCCGCTCTTTGACTGCTGGAACACCGTCATTTTCGGCATGACCCATATGCGGGGCAAGAAATCAGTGCTGCTCGACATAGGCTCGCCGGACGGGCGCAAGCTGTTCGAGGAACTCGTCCGCTCCGTCGACGTCGTGGTCTGGAACGCTACCGACCGCCAGGTGAAGTCGAAAGGTCTCGACGCCGAGGGCCTCCAGAAGCTCAATCCCGATGCCATATTCTGCCAATTGGATTGCTTCGGTGGTGTTCGGAATGGATCGCGGACAAACTACCTCGGCTATGATGATCTCGTCCAGGCGGCGACCGGCATCATGCTCCGCTTTGG
>NZ_JBFUBY010001640.1:0-373 GCF_056405515.1 Polaromonas sp. P1_G2 | reverse complement strand
CCTCGATCCTGACCACCGCGGCCATGTCGCGGGCGCGCTCGAATGTCGGATATGGGTCTTTCAACAGGTCGGCAAAGGACACGTCCGAGATCACCGGAACGGTGCGCACGATTTCTGCCTGGGCTAAAGTTTCTCCCATTGCTTCCTCCAAAGCAAATTTCATGGATGGAGCGTAGCGTGAGGCTTCCCTTCTGCCAATTGGATGGATACGATGGAGGTCATCGACTTTTTCGATGACCTGGGACTATCGATGCTGCCTGAGGAACTGGGGCAAATTGATCTGCGTACGCTGCATATACTGGTGACAGTGTCGGATTGCGGCTCGTTTTCCGCCGCATCGGCCATGCTCGATGTCAGCCAGTCGACCGTCAGT
>NZ_JBFUBY010001639.1:0-373 GCF_056405515.1 Polaromonas sp. P1_G2 | reverse complement strand
GTCCTGGCCGGACTTGCAGGCATCGTTCTGGCGGCTCGGCTGGACTCGGTTCAGCCTTCCAGCGGCCTCGGCTATGAACTCGACACCATTGCGGCTGTCGTCATCGGCGGAACGTCGCTGACCGGCGGGTCCGGTGGCATCGGCGGCACGCTGATCGGCGTGCTGATCATAGGTGTCCTGCGCAACGGTCTCAATCTCCTCAATGTCTCTCCCTTCCTGCAGCAGGTGATCATCGGCATCGTCATCGTGCTCGCCGTCGGTGCTGAAACGCTGCGCAAGCGGRGATCCTGAGATTACGGGGCTCCGCCAGCCCCTTCGAAGAATTCCTCTCCATGACGGAGCGGATAGTGGCCCGGGACGGAGGGAATAGCCC
>NZ_JBFUBY010001638.1:0-374 GCF_056405515.1 Polaromonas sp. P1_G2 | reverse complement strand
GTCATGCCGACTGCTGAAAGTGCTATCCGGCCTGCAGTCACGGCCGCGGCAAGAAGGACGGCGCGCCCGAGTTCGTTATGGAAGCTGAATCCGTCCAGGACGAGGCCAGAGACGGGTCCGAACAAGACCAGGGAAACGGCGAAGGTGAGCAGCGCTTCCTTGGCGAGGGTGAAGATTTTGGTCGTTTGCATCGTGTGTTCCCCCTCAGACTTTTTGCACTTCGGGTTTGCCGAGAAGGCCGTAAGGGCGGAAGAACAGAAGGGTGATAAGCAGGGCGAAGGCGAAGACGTCCTTATAGTCCGTGCTCACATAGCCGGCGAAAAGCGCTTCGGTGAGGCCGAGAAGGACGCCGCCGAGAACCGCGCCGGGCAGGG
>NZ_JBFUBY010001637.1:0-374 GCF_056405515.1 Polaromonas sp. P1_G2 | reverse complement strand
CTATATCCGCTGCGGGGGTAGAAGAGGCAAGTCGTTGTAGGGACGGTCGGGCCTGAATGACATGTCGAGGTTTTCCTCATTTATCGACATGTTTCGATATGTCGATGATGACGACATGTCGGCATGACGTGTCGACAGAATTCAATTCTATCGACATATGAGGCTTGGAGCAAGGATGGGCAGACCGTCTTACAATCCGGATCACGGGCTTGGCCTTGACCCGCACCAAAACAGTAAAGCTGGTGCAGGGCGACTGCAAATTTCCGGTGATTTTCCTGTTCTTGCACGTCAGATCCATCGCCATCGACACATGGCTCCGAGCGTCAGAGAAACAATATCATACGAATCGGTCGCCAATATAAAAAGGCCCGAAG
>NZ_JBFUBY010001636.1:0-374 GCF_056405515.1 Polaromonas sp. P1_G2 | reverse complement strand
GCCTGCATGTGTTCTGCGAAAAGCCGCTTTGCTACGGTGCTGCTGAGATCGATGCGCTCATGGAGCTGGAGCAGCAATCCGGATTGGTGGTTCAGGTCGGCTACATGAAGCGGTTCGACCCCAGTTACCAGGCCGCATGCGAATACATCAAGGACAAGGGCGGAAAGCTGCGCGCCATCAGTGTCGAGGTCAACGATCCCGATGCGGGACCATTCGTCGGCCATCATCCATTGATTGCTGGTTCTGACGTGAGCCCAGCACTGATTGCCGAAACGGGAGACCGCAAGGCGAAGCAGGTTGCCGCCGCACTGCAGCGGACACCTGGCGCGATATTGGCCAAAGGATTTGCCGGAGCGTATTGCTCATCCCTGGTG
>NZ_JBFUBY010001635.1:0-374 GCF_056405515.1 Polaromonas sp. P1_G2 | reverse complement strand
CACGTCGCCAGTCTTGGCCTGCACGGAGACGGCGGCAATGACAGGATCGACAATAGCGGCACGATCCACAGCATAAACTACGACGGCTTTTTTCTGACCGGAAGCGACAATGTCGCGGTGACCAATAGCGGCCTGATATCGGGCGCGGCGCTGGCGATCGATTGTGCCACCGAGACCGGCAACATATCGGTTCGCAACACCGGGGCGATCGATTGTGCCACCGAGACCGGCAACATATCGGTTCGCAACACCGGTACGATGTCCGGCGGCATCCTCTTCGGTGACGGTGCCGACAGCTATGATGGAAGCGGCGGCGCCGTGTCGGGCCTCGTTCAGGGCGGCATTGGCGACGACCGGATCGTAGGCGGGGACGC
>NZ_JBFUBY010001634.1:0-374 GCF_056405515.1 Polaromonas sp. P1_G2 | reverse complement strand
CGTCTGTTGGCATCGAAGTGGTCTATAGCGACAATGTCAGCCTCATCAATCACGGCCTTATTGATAGCAAATCCTATGCGATCTATTGCGGAGACAACGAGAACACCGTCGTTAACAGAGGCGTGATTAGAGGCTCTGTATTCTTGGGCGGCGGCAATGACGTGTTCGACGCGATTGGTGGCAGCATCAACAAAGCAATCTCCGGCGGCCTCGGCGACGACACGCTGATCACCAATAACGGAGCTGTGCAGCTGAAAGAGAACAGCGACGAGGGCTTCGACACCGTCAAGTCGAGCGCCAGCTACACGTTGTCTGACAATGTCGAGCGATTGATCCTGACCGGCAAGGCGGATGTCGACGGCACCGGCACTGAC
>NZ_JBFUBY010001633.1:0-374 GCF_056405515.1 Polaromonas sp. P1_G2 | reverse complement strand
GCGTGAACACCGTGCGGTTTTCAGCGGCGAAGGGTTTGAGGAAATTGAGCTTGATCTCGATCCGCGAAAAGGGTTCGGCGGCGATGATCTCCATGCGGCCGGCTCCGACCTTCTTGTTGCCTTCCCACATATAAACAGCGCCGGGACCAGCCTCCGCGCCGGCCATGGTTTTTGCCATCGCGGGATCGAGCTTCTCCCATGGCGACCAGGCCGGCCAGCGTCGGAAATCATTGATCAGGCCATAGACGCGCGCGGCAGGCGCCCGGATCGAGATGGACCGCCGGATCGAAAACTCGTTCGGCTTGGTCATCGCGAAGATGACCAGCACCAGAATGAGCAACAGCACGATGACAAAGATATAGAGCAGGAAGTTG
>NZ_JBFUBY010001632.1:0-374 GCF_056405515.1 Polaromonas sp. P1_G2 | reverse complement strand
GAATTCGGCAGGCTGAAATCCAGCCGTGACGCTTCCGAGCGCGACTTCACCGCCTGCAGCGCGATGAAGGCGAAGGGCAGGATGAAGATCACCGCGGCGAAGGTCAGCGCGATCAGGCCTGTGATGAGCGGGCGATGGCGTTTCAAAGCTCGACCTCCCGGCGGTTGAACCAGAGCGTCAGCGGCAGCATGACCACGCCGATCAGCAGGAAGAGAATGACATTGCCGGCCGTCGACAGGCCGTAAAAACCGGCCTGGTACTGTTTGTAGATCACCGAAGCGATGACATCGGAGGAGAAGCCGGGGCCGCCGCGGGTCATCGCCCAGATGATGTCGAAGGAGCGCATGCCGCCGATCAGTGACAGTGTCACCACC
>NZ_JBFUBY010001631.1:0-375 GCF_056405515.1 Polaromonas sp. P1_G2 | reverse complement strand
AAAAGGGCGTGCTGATCATCGGCAGCGGCAATGTCGTGCATAACCTGCGGGCGCTCGACATGAGCGGCCGGGTATTCGACTGGGCAGAGGAATTCGATCGCTACATGGCGGACGCCATTGCCGCGAAGGATGTGGGCAAGGTGCTGGAGGTCGGCAAACTCGGCCGGATCGCGGCTCTTTCGCATCCGACGATCGAGCATTTCCTGCCGATCCTCTACCCGCTCGCTGTCATGTCGGAAGACGAAAAGGTCGGCTTCTTCAACGAGTCGATCGATCTCGGCTCGATCTCGATGCGCAGCTTTCTGCTGTCGTAATCAGCTTTCCGGATGCCGGAGCAAATCCAGCGTCCGCTGATCCATCCGGCCGCCACAATAG
>NZ_JBFUBY010001630.1:0-375 GCF_056405515.1 Polaromonas sp. P1_G2 | reverse complement strand
GATCTGCCCCGCGCGTCATGATCACCGACAAGCTTCGATCCTATGGTGCGGCGAAGCGGGAGRTCATGCCCGGCGTCGAGCATCGTTCGCACAAGGGCTTGAACAATCGGGCGGAGAATTCTCATCAACCTGTCCGGCGACGGGAGAGAATCATGAAGCGGTTCAAGTCACCGCGACAACTCCAGCGCTTCGTTTCAGTTCACGACCCGATCGCCAACCTCTTCCAAATTCCCCGCCACGACGTTCCATCTCACCATTATCGCGAGCTGCGAGGCGCCGCGATGCAGATGTGGAGCAAGATCGCCCATCTTCAGGCCGCCTGATCGCTGACCTCGTGACGTACCTTGGCCCGAGGCCGGTAAGTTTACAGTGCCT
>NZ_JBFUBY010001629.1:0-375 GCF_056405515.1 Polaromonas sp. P1_G2 | reverse complement strand
GTCCAGCCGAGGCGCTCGTCGCGCTGCGGGCAATCGGTCGGCACTTCGATGAAATTGGCGCGCTGCGACCAGATCGTATTCTGCACCAGCCGGTCGACCAGTGCATTGCCGCTGGCAAAACCGGCCTTCAGCTCCGGCACCGACGAGATCGGCACCGAGTGGATCGCCTTGATCACGGCACCGCCCTTGAGCGTCAGCCGTGCATAGCGGTAACCCTGGAAGGTGAAGATCGGCGCGTAGGTCTCGTCGCCAGTGCCCTTGAGCGTATAGATCGTCTTGGCCTCGGCCGTGCGGAAATTGCGGTTGTCGAAGATGCGACCGGGCGCCAACACTTCGGCGTGCTCGACTGTCACTTCGGCGCCCGATGGGCCGGAG
>NZ_JBFUBY010001628.1:0-375 GCF_056405515.1 Polaromonas sp. P1_G2 | reverse complement strand
CATCGAGCAAGCCGGCATTCCCGGTTTCATCTTCATCGGTAATTTCCTACTCTTCCGGATCAGCGCCAAGCCGGCTCAGATCCTCGGCTTCACCCTCACTTTGCTCGGCGTCGGACTGACCGCCACCAATGGCTCGCTGACTTCGATCGGCGGCCTGTCGCTCGGTCTGGGCGACGGATTGATGCTGGTCGCCGTGCTCCTCTACGCCGGCTACAGTGTCGCGTTGCGCTGGAGGCCGAGCGTGCATTGGAAGACGCTGATGGCCTTTTCCGCCATCGGCGCCGCACTCGCCTGCCTGCCATTGCTGGCGAGCGAAATCCTCGCCGGCCATTTCATCGCCCCCGACGCCATCGGCTGGGCCGCGGTGCTCTATAC
>NZ_JBFUBY010001627.1:0-376 GCF_056405515.1 Polaromonas sp. P1_G2 | reverse complement strand
ATCCTATACCGTTCATACAGGCAAATTGCTGGCCGGCGTCGAGATCCAGGCGACAATATTCGAAAATCTCCGGCGAAACCTGTCCGTCGTCCATCCGGGCTGGATCGGAGGCTTGCCGCTGCTGTTCGGCGCCTGTGTGTTGGCGGCTGCTGTCTCCGTCGGGTCTCCCGGCTGGCGCACCGTGACGGCCGGGCTGCTCGCCTTGTTCCTGCTGGCTGCGATCAGCGGCGCCGGCTTGTGGTTCACTTATGTCTTCGTCTCGCCGCTTGGTGCAATGGTTGCCTATCTCGCTGTTGCAGCGACCCAGGCCGCATTCGACTATGCCGAGGAACGTCAGAATCGAAAGCAGATCATCCGGGCGTTCTCGCAATATCTC
>NZ_JBFUBY010001626.1:0-376 GCF_056405515.1 Polaromonas sp. P1_G2 | reverse complement strand
CGATACAGGCGTCGAGCGGCACGAAATGCTGGCCGTCGCCCTTGAGCGCCAGTGACGCAGCGGTGACCGCCTTGACGGCGCCCAGCGCATTGCGCTCGATGCAGGGCACCTGCACAAGGCCGGCGACCGGATCGCAGGTCATGCCAAGATGGTGTTCGAGCGCGATTTCGGCGGCATTCTCGACCTGTTCGGGCGAAGCGCCCATCACAGCCGCAAGACCGGCGGCCGCCATCGCCGCCGCAGAGCCCACCTCGCCCTGACAGCCGACCTCGGCACCGGAGATCGAGGCATTGTGCTTGATGATGCCACCTACCGCCGCCGCCGTCAGCAAGTAGTCGCGGATGCCGTCCTGGTCCCAGTCTTCATGGAAATGCTG
>NZ_JBFUBY010001625.1:0-376 GCF_056405515.1 Polaromonas sp. P1_G2 | reverse complement strand
GGACTGGATCGTCGAGGTGCCGATCTTGTCGTAGGAAATGCGGTGGAAGACTTCGGAAAAGCCGTCCATGCGCTTTTCGAACAAGGGTTCCAGCGCCTCGGGCGTCACGTCTCGGCCGGTAAAGCCGGTGCCTCCCGTGGTGATCACCACGTCGATATTGTCTTGCCGCGTCCAGGCCTCGACCTGATCGAAGATCGCCTTCCTGTCGTCCTTGCAG
This sequence comes from Polaromonas sp. P1_G2, assembly GCF_056405515.1. Classification (NCBI taxonomy): domain Bacteria; kingdom Pseudomonadati; phylum Pseudomonadota; class Betaproteobacteria; order Burkholderiales; family Comamonadaceae; genus Polaromonas; species Polaromonas sp. P1_G2. The sequence goes on along the minus strand of NZ_JBFUBY010001625.1, from coordinate 159 downwards.
ATCGCCCGTGCCTCCAGTCGGTGGCCTGCCTCGGCAACGCGCGCTGCAAGCGTGTCGCCGGATTTGTCATCGGCGAAGGTGCGCGTATCGGAGACGGTCAAGACCGCGATGCCAATGGGAATGAACGGGCGGGTCTCATCGATTTTCGGCATGGGGCAC
>NZ_JBFUBY010001623.1:0-376 GCF_056405515.1 Polaromonas sp. P1_G2 | reverse complement strand
GTGTGGCACTTGCCCGCGCCTTCGTCATCAATCCGCGCGTGCTGCTTCTCGATGAGCCGCTTGGCGCACTGGACAAGGCACTGCGCGTCGACATGCAGGCCGAGCTCAAGCGCATCCAGCGCGAGATCGGCATCACCACCATCTTCGTCACSCACGACCAGGAAGAAGCGCTGACGATGGCCGACCGCATCGGCATCCTCAGGGATGGGCGGCTGGTTGAAGAGGGCGAACCTGAGGCGATCTACAATCGCCCGCAGACCCTGTTTGCCGCGACGTTCCTAGGTGATGCGAACATTCTTTCCGGCACGTGGGCGGGCGATGCGATGATCATGTCTAACGGAACGAGGATCCTGGTATCCGGCGCAGAGAACCGCAA
>NZ_JBFUBY010001622.1:0-376 GCF_056405515.1 Polaromonas sp. P1_G2 | reverse complement strand
GGTCGCAGCGGTGCTCGCCGCTCATGTCATCACTGGACGGCGCGTCGCCGGCCGGCACGCCTGCTTTCAACCTGCCATGATTATCTCAAATCCTTCCGTGCCGCCCCGCGGCTAATTTGTCATGCTTCAATTCCGCCGGACAAAACCAAGCCTGGCTCTCGCTGCTTTCTCGAAATGAGAATCTTTTCCCAAGCGTCAGCCTGAGCGCCGGTCCAGCTTGCTCAAGGAGACAACGGCCACAGCAACGTGGTCGAAAGACATGGGAGAGGGACAATCATGGCTTGGGATGGAGCAACAGGGCCTCGCATCGCGTTCCTGGGAACGGGTGCCCAGGGCGCGTCGATCGGTGCGGATTTTGCGCTGGCCGGGCTCGATG
>NZ_JBFUBY010001621.1:0-376 GCF_056405515.1 Polaromonas sp. P1_G2 | reverse complement strand
GATCAACGCTTTCAAGCAGGCCAATGCGGAAATCATCACCGGTGTGGTGATCCCACCGGACCTGACGACCTTCTGGAACCAGGCCAAGCAGCAGGGCCTCAAGCCGAAGATCGCCTCGATCGGCAAGGCGCTGCTCTTCCCGCAGACGGTGGAATCGCTGGGCGACGCCGGCCACAATCTCTCGACGGAAGTCTGGTGGACGCCGAGCCACCCATTCAAATCGTCGCTGACCGGCGAGACCGCCAAACAGGTGGCCGACGCCTTCACCACCGCCACCAACCGGCCCTGGACACAGCCGATCGGCTTTGCCCACGCGCTGTTCGAACTTGCCGTCGACGTGATGAAGCGTGCGGAGGACCCGACGGACGGTGAGGGT
>NZ_JBFUBY010001620.1:0-376 GCF_056405515.1 Polaromonas sp. P1_G2 | reverse complement strand
AGCGAAGACGGTTTCGGTCAGTACGGCGCCTTCGAGCAGGCTGGCATAGGCGAGCGCCACGACGGTCAACAGCGTGCCGGCGACGTTCGGCAGGACATGGACGAGCACGACGCGGCGCATGCCGGCGCCCTTGGCTCTGGCGGTGGTGACATATTCCTGGCCGAGTTCGGTCAGCACCGTCGAGCGCGTCAGCCGGGCGATCGAGGCGAGCGCATAGATTGCGAGCGCCGTCGCCGGCAGGGCGAGATGCGACAGCGCATCGCGAAAGGCGCCGGCCTTGCCGGAGAGCCAGGTGTCGATCAGCGCAAAGCCTGTGACCGGTTTGACCGTGTACTGGAAGACGATATCGGTGCGGCCGGGTCCCGGCGCCCAATGC
>NZ_JBFUBY010001619.1:0-376 GCF_056405515.1 Polaromonas sp. P1_G2 | reverse complement strand
CCCATGAGCAGATTCAAGCCCAGGATGGCGATGGCATAGGCGATTGCGACCGCCACCTGTTGGAGCGCGTAACCCGGGGCGAAGACCGGGATCAGGATCGCCACGATCGCGAAGAAGCCGAACTTTGCCGCAACGGCACGGAATCCGTCATTCATAGTTTCGTCACCTTGTAGGAACCGAACAGGCCGACGGGCTTCACCAGCAGGATGAGCAGCGTCAGCGCGATGGGAACCGCGATGCGCATGTCGGCGCCGATGAATGTGAGGTAGCTTGCGCCCAGGCTTTCGGCGACACCGACGGCGAGGCCGCCGACGATCGCGCCGAGCGGGCTGTCCCAGCCTCCGAGCGTGGCGGCGGCAAGGCCATAGAACAGGAT
>NZ_JBFUBY010001618.1:0-376 GCF_056405515.1 Polaromonas sp. P1_G2 | reverse complement strand
GTTGTAGACCGGGCAAGACGCGGCCGCTGTTCCTAAAGGAACATGGTTAATTTGAATAAAATTTGTGAGATTTACAGCATGTCTGGCAATAGAGGCCTGCGCGCTTGGGATGGCGGACTGGCCTATGCGTCGGGCATGATCGCAACCACGGTGAGATCGGCGCGGTGGCGGAAACCGAGGGATTCATAAAGACTTATCGCCGGTGCGTTGCCCGAGAAGGTGTGCAGGTAAGGCGTGTCGCCCGCAGCCATGATCTGCTGCGAAACGAATTGCGACAATGCCCTGGCAAGACCGCGGCCCCTGAAATCCGGATGGACGCAGACGCCGGACAATTCGACGAAGCCCGGCTGTTTCAGCCGCTCGCCCGCCATGGCCA
>NZ_JBFUBY010001617.1:0-377 GCF_056405515.1 Polaromonas sp. P1_G2 | reverse complement strand
GGATAGACCGCCGAGGCCGCGACCGGTTTGGGGATGATCGCGCCGGCGCCCTGGCGCAGCGCCCAGGCAATGCGCCCCGGCGCTTCGGATCCGAGCAAGGCGACGACTGGGCATGATGGGCGGTCGCCGCTCCAGGGCAGCAATTCGTCCCAACCCTGGTCGGCATCGACGAAGACAAGGTCGAGCGCCTCGGCATTCGTCAGCGGCTTCCACTGGCATTCGACCTTGAGGCCAAGCAGGCCAAGCTGGCGGCGCAGACGATCGGTATTGCCATCCTCTTCGGCAAGGATGACGGCGTGCCAGCCGGTGAAATTGGGCGTGTTGGCGATCATGACACCACCCTCAGCCGCGGCAAGGGCTTTTGACCGGCGCCGGTC
>NZ_JBFUBY010001616.1:0-377 GCF_056405515.1 Polaromonas sp. P1_G2 | reverse complement strand
GCGAAATCCACGCTGCAGCCGGTGCCCTGCATGCATTGCGAACAGGCGCCCTGTGAGATGGGCTGTCCGGTCAACGCCGCCGTCCATTCGATCGATGGGCTGAACCTGCAGGTCTATAATCGCTGCATCGGAACCCGTACCTGCTCGTCCTACTGCCCCTATAAAGTCAGGCATTTCAATTGGTTCGACTACACTTCTCAGGATCCGGATTCGGTCCGGGCGATGCGCAATCCTGATGTCACCGTGCGCAGCCGCGGGGTGATGGAGAAATGCACCTATTGCGTCCAGCGCATCGCCGAGGCGCGGATCACCGCCGACAAGGAGGGCCGGCCGATCCGCGACGGCGAGGTCGTCACCGCCTGCCAGCAGGCCTGTCC
>NZ_JBFUBY010001615.1:0-377 GCF_056405515.1 Polaromonas sp. P1_G2 | reverse complement strand
GTATCAAACTCCGAAATGCCTGTCACCACCGGCACGCGGCCATTCACCACTTCGACGGCGCCCTTGAGCACCCTGCGCTTCTCTTCGGGATCGAGCGAATTGTTCTCGCCGCAGGTGCCGAGAATGATCAGGCCGTTCACGCCATCCTTCACCAGCGCATCCTGGACGCGCTGCGTCGCATCCATGTCGATGGAAAGATCCTCGTGGAACTGCGTCGTTACCGCCGGAAATACACCATGCCAACCCGTCGTCATGTCCAAGCCTCCAAGATTGTATAAAATCTTCAATATACAAAGCAGGTATCGCGGTCAAGTGATATATCAGACGGAAAGGTAGAAAAATCGTCGAGCAGATTCGCTGCGCGGCGTCACGCTGGC
>NZ_JBFUBY010001614.1:0-377 GCF_056405515.1 Polaromonas sp. P1_G2 | reverse complement strand
AGCAGGAAGCCACCGAACTCTGCAGCCGCTACAAGGCCGCCGGCGGCAGCTGTCTCGTCTCCAAGTGACGAACGCCATTTGACATGTGAGAGCCTTTCGTCGCTAAATGGAAGCATTCTGCCGGAGCATGTTTTCGTCAGGAAAAGAGCGATCGTCGAGGTCGTACCCAAACGTACAGCCGAGGCGATCGCTCTTTTCCTGGTGGAAACATGCGCGGCCCTTCGGGTTGGCTGAAACGGGTCGCCTATCAGGCCGGCCGGCTTGGCCGTAGGGTTGGCCACGACGCGCCCCCGCCGGCCTGATATCCGACCCTATCAGGCCGGCCGGCTTGGCCGTAGGGTTGGCCACGACGCGCCCCCGCCGGCCTGATATCCGAC
>NZ_JBFUBY010001613.1:0-377 GCF_056405515.1 Polaromonas sp. P1_G2 | reverse complement strand
GCATAGAGTACTGCCGTGCCACCGGAGAGTTTGGCCAGCCGCTCGCGCAACTTGTCCTGCTCGATATTGGGCGGCGCCGTTTCATATTGCCGCTGGACCTGCGCACGGCGGGCAACTATGGCCGCCGGGTCGCCGCCGCCGCGCACGATCGTGGTATAGGTGGCGCTGGTGATGACGCGTTCCGCCGAACCCAGATCCTCGAGTGTTACATCTTCGATCTGGCCGCCAAGGTCACGGGCGATCACCCGGCCGCCGGTCAGGATCGCCAGATCCTCCATCATCGCCTTGCGCCAATGGCCGTATTCCGGGGGATGCACGATCAGATATTTGCCGGGACCCTGCTTGCCGAGCAGCATCACCACCACATCGGGCGACAC
>NZ_JBFUBY010001612.1:0-378 GCF_056405515.1 Polaromonas sp. P1_G2 | reverse complement strand
GTGTGAGAAGGCGCGAACTAGCCTCAAACAAATTGAAGCCGCGGCGACGAAGTGCCGTAAAATGCTGAAACATAATTCGCACTTTGGCTTCGCTAGCTGCTTTTGACTATGGCTACGCGATTATCGATCAGTATCAAAAAGGTCATTTCAACAGATTTTCCTCGGAGACCTCGATAACGCGCGGATCACCCCCTCGCATTCCGAAAGATGAACTCGCAGTTGCCAAAATTGTAGGCGGTGAGCGTCGGGTGAACCGCGTGTCACCCTTGGAGGGGTGTGCAGAGATGTGCGACGAAAAGGCGTCAAGATTGACGTCATCCAAGTCCGGGAGAGGGAGCCATTCGAAAGCGGCGAGACAGCAGCGGCCACGCCATCTGT
>NZ_JBFUBY010001611.1:0-378 GCF_056405515.1 Polaromonas sp. P1_G2 | reverse complement strand
GTGAAATGCAATGTGCCGACATGCACGGCAATGTCCTGCGTACCCTGGGCGACCGAATTGCCATGTGCATCATGCAGCCCATTGGAAAAGTCGCGATTGTAGATGACGAAGGAATAGCAGGTTCTCAGCATCTGCTCCGCCATCTGGTCGACGGAGGTGATGAACGAGTTCTTCAGAACCTCGAAGGTGACCGGATCGAGTCCGTTGAATTGCGCGTCGCCGTTCATCTCATGCCTCTTTGATATTGATCAGGATATTCAGGTACTTGTCGACGGAAGCTGAAGTGCCGGGAGGCACAACCACCGTAGAGTCAAACTGTTCGACCACGGCCGGCCCGGTGAAGCGGAAGCCCGAGGGCAGATCGTCGCGATCATAGAC
>NZ_JBFUBY010001610.1:0-378 GCF_056405515.1 Polaromonas sp. P1_G2 | reverse complement strand
GGTAAAACCCTTCGGCAGGTAGCGGGCAAGGAAAACGGAACCGGGATCGGCTTCGCCGTGTGAGAACATGCCCGGCGCCGTGGCAAAGCGATCGAGGATTGTTGCCTCCGGCTGGGTGAAGGCGGCGATGACCGCATCGGCGTCGTTTGGCTGTGCAAACCAGAAAGCCTGCGCATGATATTTTGCCAGATGCTCGGTCTCTATGCCGAGGGCGGCAACGCGCTTGCGCAACGATTGTACACCGTCCTCCTTGGCGCCCGCAACGACGGTCCGGCCGCCCGGCCGCGTCCTGCGCACGGCGTCGGCGAGATAGTTCTCGCTGGCGCCGCGATGGCGGCTCATGAGCACGAGTGTCATGTCATAGCCATCGCCTTCGGC
>NZ_JBFUBY010001609.1:0-378 GCF_056405515.1 Polaromonas sp. P1_G2 | reverse complement strand
GAACTGGACGAAGCTGCGAAGAAACGGAGCATCCTGGCCCGGACGAGCCTTGTAATACCCCTTGAACGTCTTCTTCATACCGGCCGTCACATAGACGCCGCCGGTCGTCAGGTCGGAATCCATGGCATTGCCGAAATTCTTTACGCAACGCCTGCCGTTGGAGAAATTCGCAACGCTGCCCAGTTTGCGGCCACTGCCGTGGCCGGCAGGGATCGCCTCGAAATCATGGCTGGCTTCGCAGATGATGTAGAAGCGCTTGCCGAGCTTGAAATTGCCCATGTCGTTGGGGCGCGTCGCGTCCATGGCGAAATAACAGGGATTCTTGACCGCGCCGGCCGCCAGCTTTTGCAGATAGAGCGTCCGGGCCCTGAGCAGCAC
>NZ_JBFUBY010001608.1:0-378 GCF_056405515.1 Polaromonas sp. P1_G2 | reverse complement strand
GTGAAGGCGACGGGAAACCGGTCGGCTAGTGCAGTTTCTTCAGCGCCGCGTCGATCATCTGATTGGCGATCATCATCCTGCGCGTCGCCTGGTCGCGGAATTCCGGCGGCACCCGGTCGGGATGGTTTTCGAGTGCGAAGAGCCGGCGCCGTTCGCGCAGTTGCTGTTCGCTGCGGCAGGCCGAAAGTGCGAGGTCCTCGGCGATCTCCGCTTCGCTCGTACGCCCGATCCAATCCGGCATGACTGGCAGAATCGGCTCGATAGGAGACGGCTCGGCCAGGAATTCGTCGAACTTCGATGACCGCGCTTCGATATCCGGATCGGCGCTCCATTCACGGCCGACGAAGCTGGCGTGGAAGCCGCGCACCGGCGCAGGCG
>NZ_JBFUBY010001607.1:0-378 GCF_056405515.1 Polaromonas sp. P1_G2 | reverse complement strand
GGCCACGGCCAGTTCCGTCGTTCGACCGCCCGCCGAAGGATTGCCGATAACCACTTTGATTTTCATGTCGATTTTCCTCATCGATGAACTGGTAATAGGGTCGCTCATATAACACTTTCTCTATAGAATTAGTCTGTAGAATATTTTTCGTCCAGTGGCCACCAAGTTAGATCATGCGCCTCTCACCTTCATCCAGGCCCCGGTGTAACTTCCTACCCACGCAAGCGAGGCGTCCATGAGCCAAATCCCGCAAATCGACTACGACACCGCCGCCGAGGATATCCGCCGAGCGCATGACGACGAAATCGCCGCCCGCGGGCGCATGACCAATATGAAGCGCACGCTGCTGCATTCGCCGCAGGCGCATCGCATCTATGC
>NZ_JBFUBY010001606.1:0-378 GCF_056405515.1 Polaromonas sp. P1_G2 | reverse complement strand
CAGTATGGGAAGGCCATCGATGTGCTGCCGGACGACGCGCTGGTGATAGACCGGTCTCTCGATTCATCGCGCTTCCGCCAGGCGACGGGTTACCGGGCGCCTTCGTGGGAAAGCATGGTGCGCGTGATGCATGCGTCGGAAAAATAATATTGAAAGTTTTCCATGTTCAAAAATAAAGTACTTCTGATTACCGGCGGGACGGGCTCTTTCGGCAACGCCGTGCTTCAGCGGTTTCTTGACTCCGATTTCTCCGAAATCCGGATCTTCAGCCGCGATGAGAAGAAGCAGGAAGATATGCGGATTGCGCTGAACAACGACAAAGTCAAGTTCTACATCGGCGACGTCCGCGAATACCAGAGCGTGAACGACGCCTTGAGG
>NZ_JBFUBY010001605.1:0-378 GCF_056405515.1 Polaromonas sp. P1_G2 | reverse complement strand
CTCCCTTGCTTCCCGCGGCAAAGCTGATGTCGACGGTCTTGTCCTCGGCGTTTAGGATGAACTTGCCGGCCTTGCCGATCGTGACCTGGCCATCACCTTCGAGGGCGGCGGACACGCGTATCAAGCCGCCGCTCACCGACATGCTGGCAGTTTTCGAGACAGTGACGAAGTTGAAAGCCCCTGTCCCATTGTCCGAAACCGACAGGCGGCCATTCTTCTCGATCGTGACAAAGTCGAGAACTGCTGAGGAAAGGCCGCTCACCGACAGACTGCCATTCTTCCAGATCGAGACGTCCCTGAAGGAGGCGTCGGCATCGCCCGTCACCAACAAGCTGCCTTTGCCGTTCGCCTTGTCCTCCGCGCTGCCGAGGACGAGTT
>NZ_JBFUBY010001604.1:0-379 GCF_056405515.1 Polaromonas sp. P1_G2 | reverse complement strand
GCATGCTGGCCATGGCTTCGAGCTGTTCCTGCAGGGTTTCGACGCCCTTCACCTCCTTGCCCGCGGCCTGGGCTTCGACGGCCAATTTCTGGTCGAGGAAGGGCACACCCTTGTTCTTGCGGGAGATTTCGCAGGTCGACAAAGCCACCATTGAGGTCAGGATATAAGGCTTCATCTTGACCACCGAGCCGAGCGGAATGCCGCGGCCCATCAGCGCTTTTTCCAGCACCTTCTGGTCATCGGGCGAGAGATAGTCGATCAGCGTCTTCGCATCGGTGAACATCATCAGGCCCGGTTGGGCGAACAATTTCAGCGATGCCTTCTTCGCGTCGAGAATTTCGTCGGATTCGAGGATGATCGTCTTGGCGCTTGCATAGGC
>NZ_JBFUBY010001603.1:0-379 GCF_056405515.1 Polaromonas sp. P1_G2 | reverse complement strand
GGTCTGCGGTTCCACCGGCACGGCTGAGCGGCCCGAACCAGGCAGGTCCGGTCGGTAGACAGCAAAATTCCTCAGCGCCGTCATCAGCGGCTGCCAGGTGTTGGACGAACCGCCGAGGCCATGCACCAGCACGACCGGTTCGCCATCACCGGCAATGTCGAAGACGATGCCGCCCGCCGTCTTGCTCGGCATTACACCGCCTCCGCGAAGCGGTTTTCAAGCGCACCGATGCCATCGATCTCGACGCGCACGACATCGCCGGGTTTGAGGTACTTTGGTGGGTTGAAGCCGATGCCGACACCGGCCGGCGTGCCGGTGGCGATAATGTCGCCGGCATTAAGCGTAATGCCCTGTGAAATGGTCGAGACCAGGGTCGGGA
>NZ_JBFUBY010001602.1:0-379 GCF_056405515.1 Polaromonas sp. P1_G2 | reverse complement strand
CCATGATGCTGACCGTGTCCTTCGCCAATGCGGGATCGGGCTTGCGGATCCAGGAGCAGTCGCTGCTGCGCATTCACGGTGCTGCGGATCGGAAAGCCATGCTGCTGTGGTTGTCGGAGCCGCTTGCGGTGAGCGTGGTTTCGACCACCCTCGGGCTGGGAGGCGCGCTCGCGTTCACCGCATATTCCGGGTCGCCCGTTTTCGACGCCGCGACCTTGCTTCCCGTCATCGGCGCGGCCACGATCGGCAGTCTGGTCGTGGTGGCCGCGATCGCGATCTCGGCACTGAGGACATCACGGTCCCTGACGGTGGCGGCCGCCCGCCGGACGGTCGGCCGGGATCATGTGCCGCTATGGCAGAGACTGTGGCTCGACATGGC
>NZ_JBFUBY010001601.1:0-379 GCF_056405515.1 Polaromonas sp. P1_G2 | reverse complement strand
TCTCCATGTCGAACAGATCGGTAACCTCGAAGAGCAGCGTCAACAGCTTGGCCATGGAGATCGTATCGGCCGGCTGGCCATGGATCGGCTCGCCGATCGCCCGGATCGCCTGGGCAAACGAGGCGTGGTTGTGGTGCGAGGGCACGTAACCGGCTTCGAAATGCACGTCGGCGACGCGGCGATAATCGCGGGTGATGAAGCCGTAAAGGATCTCGGCGAGGAAACGCCGTTCCTTCTTGCCCAGCCGGCCGACAATGCCCATGTCGACGGCGACCACCACGCCATCCTTGTCGACGAACAGGTTGCCCTGGTGCATGTCGGCATGGAAGAAGCCGTCCCTGAGCGTATGCCGCAGGAAAGACTGCATCAGCTTCTCGGC
>NZ_JBFUBY010001600.1:0-379 GCF_056405515.1 Polaromonas sp. P1_G2 | reverse complement strand
GCTGATGACCAGCCTTTCCTTGGCACGATCCTGCGAGAGCAGATAGAGGCTGAGCGTCTGCATGAAGGCAGCACCAGGCGAGGCGAGCGCCAGGAGCGCCACCGTCGTTCCCGCCTCGCGGAAAGCCGAGCCGAATACGGTGACGACAAGTTCCTGGGCGATGGCCGCCAGTCCGATGCTCATCGGCAGGGTGATATAGGAAAGGCTGCGGGTGACGCCGGCAATGACCGAGGGCGACAGCCCTGTGCCGCCGGCCTCGTGGCGACGTTCCGAATAGTAGGGCAGCAGACTGCCGGTCAGCTGGATCGGCACCTGCAGCGCCATGTTGGAGATCGACAGGCCCGCGGCGTAGAAGCCGACCATCTTCACCGACCAGAAT
>NZ_JBFUBY010001599.1:0-379 GCF_056405515.1 Polaromonas sp. P1_G2 | reverse complement strand
CTTGATAGCCTCACTACTGCTTCCCGGCGTTGCCGCCACGTTGCAGGGCCTCTACGGAGCGACGCTGCCGGGCACGTTAACGCTTAGGACTGAATGGTGGGTGGCTGGGCTCGGCATTGCGGTTCTCGGCGCTCTCGGGTCGGCGGGACAAAGTCTCTTGCAGGTTTGGCGAATGCCCCTGCTTGCGCCGGCGCAGCCTCGCGCATGGGCGGTGGCCTCGGGCCGAACCAGGCAGATGCAGGCCGTGGCAGGCGCTCTCTTACTGACATCAGCCGTCATGCTCGTGCAGTTCGGATCGGGACTGATCGCGGGTTTCGCGGTCCTTGGGGGGCTGCTGCTCGGATCGGCACTGCTGCTGCCGGTCGCGCTCTCTCTTGTC
>NZ_JBFUBY010001598.1:0-379 GCF_056405515.1 Polaromonas sp. P1_G2 | reverse complement strand
GGATCAGGTTGTCGCCATGCTGCAAGCTGAGATGCAGATGCGGCATGAAGCGCGGCTCGTCGGCAATCAGGTCCCAGAGATGATCGTCGGTTTCGACGCTGTCGATAGAGGACAGTCTCAGCCGGCTGATTTCGGGCACATGCTTGAGAATCGACTTGCCGAGTTGCCCGAGCGAGGGCTGGCCGGGCAGGTCGGCGCCATAGCTGGTGGCGTCGACGCCGGTCAGCACGATTTCGCAATAGCCGCTCTCGGCCAGCATCTGCGCCTGGTCGACGACGGCGCCCATCGGCACGGAGCGGGAATTGCCGCGGCCATAGGGGATGATGCAGAAGGTACAGCGATGGTCGCAGCCGTTCTGCACCTGGATGAAGGCGCGGAC
>NZ_JBFUBY010001597.1:0-380 GCF_056405515.1 Polaromonas sp. P1_G2 | reverse complement strand
GTGATCGGCCGGGCGCCGGACGGCTCGCTGCATCCGCGCAAGCTGCTCTCGGAGAATCCGGAGGCCTATCGTGATGCGGCGATCCAGGGCATCCGCGATCTCCTGGGGCTTGATTCGGGCGATGCGATTCCCGCCGGACTGGTGGGCGATATCAAGATGGGCACGACGGTCGCCACCAATGCGCTGCTGGAGCGCAAGGGTGATCGTGTCCTGCTCTTGATCACAAGGGGTTTTCGCGATGCGCTGCGCATCGCCTATCAGGCGCGGCCGGATATTTTCGCCAAAGAGATCGTTCTGCCGGAACAGCTCTACGAGCGGGTGGCCGAGGTCGACGAGCGGATTCGTGCCGATGGTACGATCGAGCGCGAACTCGATCTGAC
>NZ_JBFUBY010001596.1:0-380 GCF_056405515.1 Polaromonas sp. P1_G2 | reverse complement strand
ACACAGCCTTGCCAGCGGATTGTCCGATGCCGGCCGAAAAAGATTCTGTCTACAAAGTCACAAAACGCATTGCGGTCATAGTCCTGGTCGGCGGCATACTGATGGGGATCATCGCCGCTTTTATTCCCGGAATGCCTGCTGGATTTCCAGTCATGATTCCCGCGATGGGGCTGATGATCGCCGCAGGCCTCTATCGCCTGACGCAGGAGCCGCGCGGCTCAGTCACCCGGCGCGCGGTCAGGAACTTCAACAGCGCTTATCGTCCGCTCACACCGCTTGAGCCGAAACACTGGGAGCGCCACCCGAGTGAGGGTGAGGATCTGTCCAAGATCGATCCGGAAAAGCTTCGAGCAGAGATCTAAGCGCTGAAGCGACGCATG
>NZ_JBFUBY010001595.1:0-380 GCF_056405515.1 Polaromonas sp. P1_G2 | reverse complement strand
GCCTGACGCCGATGTTCGAACGGCCAGGGCGGCCGGATATCGTCATGCCGGTGTTTTCGTCCGGCCAGTCGGCGGTGCAGGCGGCGGAGACCTATGCGCGGCTCGGCAGTGACGACCTGATCTATTGCTGCGGCGGCGGCATCATGGCGCATCCGGACGGCGTCGAAGCCGGGGTGCGCAGCCTGCGGCAGGCCTGGGACGCGGCAGCGGCCGGAATTCCAGCAGCAGACTATGCGAAATCGCATCCGGAATTGGCGTCTGCGCTCGCCTCCTTCGCGAGTTGAGCCGGATCATCTGAGTGCGCCCGAAGGCGCGGAGAAGAAAGGGAGGTACATTATGGCAATGTCAGTCGCCGTGCTCGGTGCCGGCGGTAAAATGGG
>NZ_JBFUBY010001594.1:0-380 GCF_056405515.1 Polaromonas sp. P1_G2 | reverse complement strand
TCTCCAAGATGATCGACACGGTCTACCGTCATTGCGGCCAGAAGGACACGGTGATCTTCTGCGACCGCATCATGCAGCTTGGCTTTGCCCATGCATGCCGCGCCGGCATYTCGTTCGGCAAGGACGACATGGTCATCCCGAAGGACAAGTACACGATCGTCGACGAGACCGAAAACCTCGTCAAGGAATACGAGCAGCAGTACAATGACGGTCTGATCACCCAGGGCGAAAAGTACAACAAGGTTGTCGACGCCTGGGGCAAGGCGACTGAAAAGGTCGCCGAAAAGATGATGGAGCGTCTGAAGGCTGTCGAATTCCGCGAGGATGGTCGCCAGAAGCAGATGAACTCGATCTATATGATGAGCCACTCGGGTGCCCGC
>NZ_JBFUBY010001593.1:0-380 GCF_056405515.1 Polaromonas sp. P1_G2 | reverse complement strand
GCGGCTGGCACGCCGATCTCGATATCGACGCGTTGATCGCCAAGCTTGGCGAATCTCACAGCTCACAGCAGCCGGCATTGGTCCCGTTGCTGGTGTGCAGTCAATGCGGCGGCAAGGACATCGCCGTGGAACCGTCTCTGGCAAGGGATATTCCTGAAGCGCACGCAGAGCGAATCCGCGCGCAGCGGCGTAAGCCTGCCGGCGAGGATTCCACCAGATCATAGGCGGCGCCGGTCGGGACGTTCTCGGAGGCTACAGGTGCCACGATATTCTCATCTCAGACAGCAGGTCCAGCGGGCAGGGACTATCTCCACGACTTCAAGGTCAGGCGCGACAAGATCGAGGTGGATCGCAGCTATTTCAAAGAGGCGATCTTCGTC
>NZ_JBFUBY010001592.1:0-380 GCF_056405515.1 Polaromonas sp. P1_G2 | reverse complement strand
CGTCACGCCCGCCATCAGGAACATCAGCATCGGATAGAAGCCGTAGCGGCGGCGGTTGGTGTCGATGTCGGCGAGGGAAAACAGGCCGGCCAGCAGTGCGACGATGGCAGCGGCGAGCGCCATCAACGCACCGAGCACGTCGACGGTGAAGGCAATACCGAAGGGTGGCAGCCAGCGGCCCATGACCATGGTCAGCGGGCCCTCGGTGGCGACACGGTGGAGGAGCATGGAATCGAGAAGGACGAGGAGCGACAAGGCGCCGAGGGCAAGTGGAGCATGCCATCTGAGACGCGTGCGGATCGTGGCGAGTATTGCGCCGGCGGCGATCATCAGCGCCACCGGCAGGATGGTCAGCCAGGCGGCGGATGGTGTTGAGGCGG
>NZ_JBFUBY010001591.1:0-380 GCF_056405515.1 Polaromonas sp. P1_G2 | reverse complement strand
GGAGGAAGTCATTTTTCGGCTGGAAAAGCATGTCTTCGATTTCAGCTTTGCCCCACAAATAGACTTCGCTGAATCCGAGTTCACGAGCCTTGTCGCGAAATTGGTCGCGCGCAGATATCGAAAAATCGCATGCTGCAGCAAAAATGAGACCGTACAAATGGCCGCGCTGCTCTTCTGGCACATCATCGAGATATAGAACTAGCTTTTTTGGACCGATGGCCTTTTCACGCTTACATTGGATCAACCATGCTCGCTCATCCGCCTCATCTATCGCCGCGCCGTCCTCTGAGTCGGCATCGTCAAGGGTAGGGAATGAAATACGCTCGATTGCTCGCGCGTCAAACCCTTCATCAGCGCCTGTGCGCCCGGTCGCTTCCAAC
>NZ_JBFUBY010001590.1:0-380 GCF_056405515.1 Polaromonas sp. P1_G2 | reverse complement strand
GTTCAAGCTGCAGGTCGACGCGGTCGCCAAGGCCATTTCCGATGCCAAGGCCGAACTCCAGAACCGCTACAATCTTGTTGTCGGCCGCCTGGAGCAGTTGGGCAATCCGCCTGCCGCCGGCCAGCCGCCGGAAAGTGCGGCGACTGCCGGCGACCGCAAGCGTCTGCAGGGCGAACAGGGGCAGATGAACGGAATCCTGTCGGACGCCGATGTGCTCGACAAACAGGCGACCGATCTGTCGGGGCACATCACCGATCTCCGGCGGAAACTCTTCGCCGAGACGCTGTTGCGCTACACCGAGGTCAATGGGCAGTTGCTTGAAGACACGGCCGATGGGTGGGGAGAGCTCAAGCGAAAGTTCTGGTCCAGCGTTGATGGCA
>NZ_JBFUBY010001589.1:0-381 GCF_056405515.1 Polaromonas sp. P1_G2 | reverse complement strand
GTCATCGAACGCCTGGCCGATCCGCTCGTCCATCTGGTGCGCAATTCCTGCGACCACGGCCTCGAAACACCGGAGGAACGTATCACCGCCGGCAAATCGCCCATAGGCCGCGTGTCACTCTCAGCCCGCCAGACCGGCGGCGAGGTGACGATCATGATCCGCGACGACGGCCGCGGCATCAAYCGCGAGCGYGTCCGCGCCAAGGCGGAAAGCTCCGGCATCATCGCACCCAATGCGGTGCTCTCCGATCAGGAACTGCTGCAGCTGATCTTCCAGCCGGGCTTCTCGACGGCGCAGAGCGTCACCAACCTTTCCGGCCGCGGCGTCGGCATGGATGTGGTCAAACGCACCATCGATGCGTTGCGCGGCTCGATCAACGTC
>NZ_JBFUBY010001588.1:0-381 GCF_056405515.1 Polaromonas sp. P1_G2 | reverse complement strand
CCATCGTCACGCGTGGCACGCCGCATGTGCTTGAGCAGATCAAGTCGCAGCTAGAGCGCATCGTGCCGGTGCACCGGGTCGTCGACCTGACCAACAGGGCTCGCGAAATGGGGCAGGATCGGGCGATCGAGCGTGAGCTCGCGCTGGTCAAGGTCACCGGCCATGGCGAGGCACGTGGTGAAGCGCTGCGTCTGGGCGAGGCCTTCAATGCCAAGGTGACCGATGCGACGGTCGATCATTTCATCTTCGAGATCACCGGCAAGTCCTCGAAGATCGACCAGTTCATCACCATCATGCAGCCGCTCGGGCTGATCGAGGTCTGCCGTACCGGCGTCGCCGCGATGAATCGTGGTCCGCAGGGCATGTGACCGGCCGATGCGC
>NZ_JBFUBY010001587.1:0-381 GCF_056405515.1 Polaromonas sp. P1_G2 | reverse complement strand
GCACAGGGCAAGATCAAATACGTGCTGCCGACCGACATCCTCGAATTCAAGACGCTGCCGCAATATCACGAGCCGGACTGGGTGACGGAGAAATTCGTCAAGACCGGCAAGCTGCCGGCCGTCAAGGATCGCCTGCCGAAGGAGCCGATGGTCTTCAAGACCAAGAACATGGTCGACGGCGTGGGCGTCTATGGCGATGTCATGCGCCATGTCATCGGCGGCCGGCCGGAAGGCTGGAACTATGAAGCCGGCCAGACCCAGGGCTGGGGCGGCATCGATATCGGCCTCTCCGAATGCCTGACCCGCACCGCGCCGCTTTTCCAGGTCAAGCCCGAAGCGCTGGAGCCGCTGCCGAACCTCGCCAAGAGCTGGGACTGGTCC
>NZ_JBFUBY010001586.1:0-381 GCF_056405515.1 Polaromonas sp. P1_G2 | reverse complement strand
GTAATTTCACCGCCGAAGCCTCGGTGGACAGCGAGCAGATGCGCAACAAGCTGCTATCCGTTTTCGACGAAATCGAGGCCGCCTACGCCTATTGCCTGCGGGCGGCGATCGAAGCGGGCGAGGTCCCCGCTGATCTCGACGTGACGGAGACGGCTGCGCTGATCCTGCAGTCCCTGCAAGGTGCGAACCTGCTGGCCAAGGCGCACCGCGACCCAGCGCCGGTCGATCGCTTCAAGAAAACGCTATTTGAGAAAATCCTGAAATAGGCCGACCTGGGGCGGCAGCTGCATCCATATATCAGGGGTTATGTAGGAATTACCCCCAGCTCCCTCTGCATTTCCGCAAGCTTCTGGGATCGGACCTCACGGAGAGCGGCTCTCT
>NZ_JBFUBY010001585.1:0-381 GCF_056405515.1 Polaromonas sp. P1_G2 | reverse complement strand
GCCCTATCGCTACGAACTTTCGGAGCGGAAGAAGCGCAAGGCGACGCTGGAGGATCGCGCCCATCTGGCCGTTGCAGTCAACTCGCCGGTGCTGGCGATCACCGGCCTGCACTATTCCGGCGATCGGGTGTTCTGCCTCGAAGACCGCATCATCAACCTCGCCGCCGTGCCGGGGGCGGCCGAGGAAAAGTTCGAGCGGACTGCGCCCAGCCCCTGGCTGTTGCAACAGGTGCCGTGGAGTGCGGCCGAACACCGGATCATGGCGGTCGAAGCGGATGAGGATATCGCGCGGACTGCGCCCAGCCCCTGGCTGTTGCAACAGGTGCCGTGGAGTGCGGCCGAACACCGGATCATGGCGGTCGAAGCGGATGAGGATATCGC
>NZ_JBFUBY010001584.1:0-381 GCF_056405515.1 Polaromonas sp. P1_G2 | reverse complement strand
CGCCATGCGGTCGTCGCCGAGACGCGCCTTCAGTTCTTCCATCTTCGGCTGCAGCTTCTTCATCTTCGCCATCGAGGCATATTGCCGGTTGGCGATCGGGAAGAACAGCGTCTTGACGATGACGGTGGTTGCCAGGATGGCGAGACCGAAATTGCCGAAATACTTGTTGAGGAAGTCCATCAGCTTGAACATCGGCTGGGTGAAGAACCAGAACCAACCCCAGTCGATCAACAGGTTGAACTTCACAATGCCGGCATTGAAATAGCCGTTGACGACATCGACTTCCTTGGCGCCCGCGAAGACCTTGGTGGTCAGAGTCCTGGATCCGCCAGCCTTCAACATGTTGCCGGTCTGCTCGCGGTAGTCTGCCTGGAACAGCTG
>NZ_JBFUBY010001583.1:0-381 GCF_056405515.1 Polaromonas sp. P1_G2 | reverse complement strand
GTCGTCGGTGGCGCTGCACGTGCTGCGCGGCATCGAGGAATTCCTCCTCAAGAGCACGACCCACGATATCGTCGTCCATACGCAGGCCGATACGGCGCTCTACTTGCTCAATCACAAGCGCGTTACGATCGTCGATTATGAGAACCGTTTCGGTGTCTCGATCATCATCGAGGCGGATGGCGCGCCTGGCGGCCCGCACTTCACCATCGAGCGTGGCGAAGCGGTCGAAAACCCGGTGAAGATCGACCAGCTCATCCACTTCCCCGTCGAGGAGGAAGAGGAGGACGATATTCCGGTCGAGGAAGAGGAAGTCGACGAGGCCGAGGAGAAGCCCGTCGCTGCTCAGGCCGCACCGGCGCAGCAGTCCAGCCAGCCGCAAAG
>NZ_JBFUBY010001582.1:0-381 GCF_056405515.1 Polaromonas sp. P1_G2 | reverse complement strand
TGTCTGGAGCCAGTTGATCATCCTTGGGACCATCCAGAAGCTTGCGGGCATCCTCTCGCTCGGGTCGGTCGCGCTGGCATCGGGGACTGTGGGGCAATGGCTCCACCGCTGGCCTCGCCTGCTGGTATGGCAAGAGCGCTTTACCGGATGTGTCATGGTGGCACTGGGGCTGAGAATTGTCATGACCGGCAATGCGTCACGTCWTTGAGATGACGCCCGGGTCCCGATCAGACAAGTGAGGGCTTCTCTCGGCGAAGATCACTTCAGCCGCCACTTCTCCTCGCGCACGAACGGCTCGATCCGCTCGAACGGCATCGGCCGGGCCAGGGCATAGCCTTGCAAGGCGTCGCATCCGAGTCTCTGCAGGATGCGGATATGCTC
>NZ_JBFUBY010001581.1:0-382 GCF_056405515.1 Polaromonas sp. P1_G2 | reverse complement strand
ATGCCGCCGCTGGCACAACGATACCAGGAATCGTGGATGGTCGAGCGTACCGGCAGCGAAGGGCGCGACGGCTCCGTGCGGCCTTCCAACAGGGTCTCCCAGGCCTTCATCGTCGTCAATTCGTCATAGGCCTGATGCAGGGTCATTTCGCTGGCAATCAGCCCGCTCACTTCGGGCGTCCGGTCCGGTCCGAAATTTCCCGGCGTGGATGAATTGTGTCTCATCGGCTATCACATTCCTCGTTCGAGGGAACTGGACTTCGGGCACGCAGTCTCGCAGGCGGAAGCCGGGCCTGCGACCGTTACGTCTCGGGAGGAATGTCGAGCCTCAGCCCGATATCGGCGGCCAGATCCTTGTCGCCATAAGCGGGACCCAGGAGCAC
>NZ_JBFUBY010001580.1:0-382 GCF_056405515.1 Polaromonas sp. P1_G2 | reverse complement strand
GCTTCGAGGTCGTGTCATGGTCGAGGAAGATGTTCATGAATACATCGTCCGGCACGCCCGCCTCGTTGAAGGCCCGCACCAGCCGCTCGCCGACCAGAAGCGTCTGGCTGGCATGCTTGATGACCACTGCATTGCCGGCCATCAGCGCCGGCGCCACGGTGTTGATCGCCGTCATATAGGGATAGTTCCAGGGCGCGATGACGAAGACCACGCCATGCGGCTCGCGGGCGATATAGCGTTCGAAGGCGGCACTCTTCTCGACGCTGATCGGCGCCAGCGCATCATGGGCGATCGAAGCGACGTAATTGGAGCGCTCGTTGAAGCCGCGGAACTCGCCGCCATATTTCACCGGCCGGCCCATCTGCCAGGCAAGCTCCTTCAC
>NZ_JBFUBY010001579.1:0-382 GCF_056405515.1 Polaromonas sp. P1_G2 | reverse complement strand
ACGATCACGACGTGCTCGACCTCAGCGGCGTCTCCACACTCTCAAGCTTCGACAACATGCTCATCGACCACCGCATCTGGCAGGACGGCAATGATACGGTGATCGATGCCGGCAAGGGCAACGAGATCGTGCTCAAGCATGTCGACATCCACGATCTGTCAGCAGCAGATTTCCTGTTCTGAACAACAAACCGGAATGTGAAAAGGGCGCCACCGGCGCCCTTTTCATTCTGCGTTTCCGCCTTCAATGCCCATCCGCGGACCAGTGCAGTGTATCCGACAGCAGCTTGTGGACGCCGTAGGTGGCGCCGATGGCATGCAGCGTCGTATTGGTGGCGCCCGATTGCGGCGCGCCGAGAATGAAGGACATGCCGTTCCTGTCC
>NZ_JBFUBY010001578.1:0-382 GCF_056405515.1 Polaromonas sp. P1_G2 | reverse complement strand
GTGGACGACGCCTGCCGCATGTGCGGTTTCCAGGCCATCCGCCAGCTTTGCCGTCAGCCTGCGCACTTCGGCGACGCTGAGCGGACCACTCCCCAGCCGCTCGGCCAGCGACATGCCGTGGATATATTCCATGACCAGATAGGGACGGCCGATCGCCTTGTCGATCGTGAAGATCTGGTAGCGCACGATCGACGGATGGTTGAGGCTGCTGAGAACCCTGGCTTCCTTGAAGAACAGGTTCGCATATTTCTCGTCCTTGGCAAATTCGCCCAGCACGATCTTGATCGCCACCGCCTCGTCAGTGGTGACATTGTGCCCGCGGAACACTTCGCCCATGCCGCCGATGGCGATCTTTTCGTCGATTTCGAAAATATCGTTGAGG
>NZ_JBFUBY010001577.1:0-382 GCF_056405515.1 Polaromonas sp. P1_G2 | reverse complement strand
GCCCCATTCGGTCGTCGCCGAATGGGATGGCGACCGGTTGATGCTGGATATGCCCAACCAGGCCATGGCGCTGAGCTGCGCCTCCTACGCGGCCTATTTCGGCATCCCGGCCGAAAACGTAACGATCCGCTCGCCCTTCCTTGGCGGCGGCTTTGGTTCGAAGGCGATCCTCAACGGACCGCAAATGCTCGCCATCATCGCCGCACGCATGCTCAAGCGGCCGGTAAAGCTGGCGCTCACCCGGGGACAGATGTACGGCCCCGTCGGCCATCGGGGCCAAACCTGGCAGAAACTGCGCCTCGGCATGGACGGCGACGGCCGGCTGACGGCGCTCCACCACCGCTCTCTCAGCGCCACATCGAGCTTCGACGAATTTCTCGAA
>NZ_JBFUBY010001576.1:0-382 GCF_056405515.1 Polaromonas sp. P1_G2 | reverse complement strand
CTCTAAATCGGATGTCCAGGCGGAAGCGGCCCGCCGCATTCGGGAATCGGGATATGAACGCTGGCGAGCCCGCAATCTCGTCACAGGCGAACCGATCCCGAAAGCATTGCAATATCTCAAGATCCAGATCGCCTGGGTCGCCGACACGCTGGCCGGGCTTGATCCAATCCCGACCGATTACGCCGACGACAAATACTGGCCCCGAGAGCGACTGGACTGACTACGGCTGTTCCTTCATGTCCGGTGTCGGTCCGCGCTCGTCATTATCTTCGAGGTCGGTCTTGACGACATAAGGGTCGCGATTTTCCCGCACGGCCTCGGCCAATGCGTCGGATCGGGTCAATTCATCCGGATCGAGTTCGGGCTGCTTTCGGCCCTTCAA
>NZ_JBFUBY010001575.1:0-382 GCF_056405515.1 Polaromonas sp. P1_G2 | reverse complement strand
GTCCACGAGCGTGACGCCCGCTCCCACTTCGGTGCCGGAATTGGTGACGAGTTGCTTGATTTCCTTGGCAGCGGAAGCGGAACGTTGAGCCAGTTCRCGCACTTCCTGGGCSACGACMGCRAAACCCTTGCCSGCYTCGCCKGCRCGCGCCGCYTCGACGCCGGCATTGAGCGCCAGSAGRTTGGTCTGRAAKGCGATYTCRTCGATSACGCYGATGATCTTGCCGATCTGGCTCGATGATTCCTCGATGCGGTCCATTGCGGCAATCGCATCGCGAACGACGACAGACGAGCCTTTCGCACTTTCCTTCGCCGCGGCAACCAGCCGACTGGCTTCCACCGCTTCGTTCGTCGATTGACCGACGGTCGTGGTGATCTCGTCC
>NZ_JBFUBY010001574.1:0-382 GCF_056405515.1 Polaromonas sp. P1_G2 | reverse complement strand
CCTTGCCGGCGATCGATTCCAGCGCCTCCAACTCCTTGAGACGCAGCATGATCGGGTTCTCGGCCATGACCTTGGCGGTGTTGAGCAGCGAGCGCGTGGCGTTGGTTTCCTCGCGCCGGCGGATCACGTTCGCCTCAGCCTGCTTTTCGGCAGCGACGACCTGGTTGAGGATGTCGCGCATCTCACCCGGCAGGATCACGTCCTTGAGCTCGATGGGCGACACGTCCAGGCCGATCCGAGCCATTTCCTCGCGGATCTGGCCGGCAACTTCGGTCGTGACCGCCGCCTTGCGCTCGAGGATCTGGTCCAGCGTCAACGTCCCGAGCATTGCGCGGAAGGCATGCTGCAGCGCCCGGTAAAGCACATCTGCATAGTCCTTCAC
>NZ_JBFUBY010001573.1:0-383 GCF_056405515.1 Polaromonas sp. P1_G2 | reverse complement strand
GTCTTACCGGTCATCATTCCGGTATTGGTCAGGTGGGTCCGCGTTCCCTCAGCCTGGAGAGCGAGCCCGTCGCTGCTGATTTGGCCGGCATTCTCGATCGTCTGACCATTGCCCTGGCTCGTGACGCCCTGGAATTTACCGAAAATCGAGCCGGAATGCGTGACGGTCAAGTCGCCCGCGCCCTTGTGGGTGAAGGTATCGCCGATGTTGAGCGCATCACTGCCCTTGAGCGCGCCGGCAATGTGAAAATCGCGGCCGGTGACGCCGGAGAATGCGTCCACGCCATCCCCCATCGGGTCAAACACATCGCCCTTGTCGAGGAAATAGGTCGTGTCGGCGTGGTTGGCCTGATAGGTGGTCTGCTGGCTGGGATCGATGTGGAT
>NZ_JBFUBY010001572.1:0-383 GCF_056405515.1 Polaromonas sp. P1_G2 | reverse complement strand
CGGGATGAGTGGGCCGACCGGGAACGCCGCATGGGCTAATGCCCATGCAAGGGCCCGGGTGGCTCAATCGCCCGATTTCACYCCAACCCKKMGGGCAAGTGCCTTYTCGGGCGGTCTGCGGCGTTGCGGCGCTKGCCCATAGCKGKGCTATGGGCTGGCGCGCCGCGCCTTGCATCCCATCCCGAGAAGGCGCTTGCGCGGCCTCGTATAGATTGAAAACAGGTTCTAGAACAAGTCTGTTGACGCAAGCCCCTTTCAGGATTGAAAGGCTGGCTACTCCCCAATGACAACCTGCATTCTATCCTTAGTCTCCGAAGCTTCCCCTCGAATGCCTCCTCAACCCGCTCTGGCAGGCCATTTCGCACAGTTCCGGCGCATTTCTT
>NZ_JBFUBY010001571.1:0-383 GCF_056405515.1 Polaromonas sp. P1_G2 | reverse complement strand
ATCTCGTGCCCTTCCTCTATCTCTTCTATTCGATGCGCTATGGCGAACCGGCCGGGGACAATCCATGGCCGGCGACCGGGCTCGAATGGACGACGCCATCGCCGCCGCCGAAGCACAATTTCAACGAGATCCCGGTCGTCAGCGGTCCACCCTATGACTACCATGTCTATGCGCCGCAATTCCAGGTGCTGCACGTCTTCTCCTCGACCGGGGCCAGCGTTCTGGCCGTCGCCTATCTCGTGCCCTTCCTCTATCTCTTCTATTCGATGCGCTATGGCGAACCGGCCGGGGACAATCCATGGCCGGCGACCGGGCACCGGCCGGGGACAATCCATGGCCGGCGACCGGGCTCGAATGGACGACGCCATCGCCGCCGCCGAAGC
>NZ_JBFUBY010001570.1:0-383 GCF_056405515.1 Polaromonas sp. P1_G2 | reverse complement strand
GCGCATGCTCAGTCGCAACGACAACTTGCTATTCAAAGCCACGCTCCTGCCTTTGTTCAAGAGCGTCATGACCAAGAGGGCGGTGATCGGTGTGAATCGGTTGCAGCAAAAACTCGAAAACCTGGCGACTGAACCCGCTCGCTGAAACATGGCGAGGCCTTGCGCCATGGAGGCCCGCCCACGCTTCGCTGCGATTTTTTTTCCCGATGAATTTTATTTTTTATCTTGACCCCACCATGCGCTTGCAAACCAGACCCCAATTTCTCGGCATGAGCCTGGCTCTGCTGTTCGCCACCTCCCCGGGCCACGCCCAGGGCGTTTACAAGTGGGTGGATGCCGAGGGCAAGACCCACTACGGCGCACAGCCGCCTGCCACCGAAAAG
>NZ_JBFUBY010001569.1:0-383 GCF_056405515.1 Polaromonas sp. P1_G2 | reverse complement strand
CGCCGGTGGAGAACAGGTATACTTGGTCGAAAATCTTCAGCTGCAGGATCAACTGGATGGTGATCACCAGCGCCGTGATCGGCCACATCAGCGGCCAGGTGACGCTGCGAAACGTCGCCCAGCGGCCGGCATTGTCCAGCGCTGCTGCCTCGTAGATCTCGCCCGGAATTGCCCGCAGCCCGGCAAGGAACAACAGGATGGAAAAGCCCGCCGTCCACCAGATGGTCACGAAGCCGACCGCGGGCATGAACCAGGCCGTCGTCTTGAAGATCGGCACGCGGGCGATGCCGATGAGATCGAAGACATACATGGCAATGCCGAACTGATAGTTCAGCGTCCAGTCCCAAATGAGATAGACCACGGAAACGGGCAGTATGTAGGGC
>NZ_JBFUBY010001568.1:0-383 GCF_056405515.1 Polaromonas sp. P1_G2 | reverse complement strand
GGCTTGAAGCTCGCTTTGCTCGACGGCGCCGACCGCCCTCGCCTGCCGCCGAGCCGCTATGTCGAGGGCTTGTTCGACGACTATGCCGACCGTTTCGATTCAGCCCTGGTCGAGCGGCTGGGCTACAGCGTCCCCGGCAAATTGATGCGGCTGATAGAGACGCACCGGCCACCGCCTTACGGCCACGTGATCGACCTCGGCTGCGGCACCGGCCTGTTCGGCGCGGAAATCCACGGGCGATGCACGGTGCTGGAAGGCTATGACCTCTCGGAGAACATGCTGGCCAAGGCCGAGAGCAAAGGTTTCTACAATCACCTTGCCAAAGCCGACCTGTCGCTCACGCCCGAGTCTTCCTCCCTGTTCGGCGATCACCCCTCCCACCG
>NZ_JBFUBY010001567.1:0-383 GCF_056405515.1 Polaromonas sp. P1_G2 | reverse complement strand
ATCACGGCGTTCAACAGTGCCGACGACCGGCTGCGCGACATGCTGGCCGCCAACGACCAGAAAGGCGCGATGAACCTCGAAAAGACCGAGGTGCGCACGGCGCTCGCCAATCTCGACACTACCCTTCAGACGATCCTGAACAACGAGCATCGCCAGATGCAGGCGGCCAACGACGCCAATGACATTGCCTATGGCACCATGCGCAACCTGATGATCGCCGTCGCGATCGGTGCGGCCCTGATCGGCATCGGCGCTGCCTTCTGGATCGCGACCGGCATCGGCCGGGGTCTCGGCAAGATCAAGACCGTCGCCGACGGCGTGGCGATCGGCGATCTCAACCAGAAGATCGAAATTACCACCAATGACGAGATCAAGGATGTGAT
>NZ_JBFUBY010001566.1:0-383 GCF_056405515.1 Polaromonas sp. P1_G2 | reverse complement strand
GTACTATACGAGTGAATAATTTACTGCCTCTCCTGTCATCGTTTCCGAGTGACGGGAGAGGGCAGTGGGCGCAGCACGGGCGAAGGCGGAATTCGATGCCGATTGGGCGGCGATCGCCGTCGTCATTTTCGGCGCGACCGCGTTCAGCCTGTCGCAGGGCGTCACTTACCCGCTGATTTCACTGATTCTCACCGCGCGTGGCGTTTCGCCCAGTGTCATCGGCTTGACCGRTGCCTGCTTTGCAGCAGGGCTTGCCGCCGCCACGCTGCTGGTGGGGCCGCTGACGGCCGTGCTTCGGGGCCATCGGCTGATCGTTGCCGCATTGATCGGCGCCTCGGTCAGCCTGGCGATCTTTGCGAGTTTCGATCAGCTCTGGATATGGT
>NZ_JBFUBY010001565.1:0-384 GCF_056405515.1 Polaromonas sp. P1_G2 | reverse complement strand
TCTCGCGCTCCTCCAAGAGGTCGAAATAGACCTTGCCGGTGCAGATCACCACACGGCGGATCTTCGAATCCTTCTGCAGCTTGATCGGGCCGTCCTTGATCACCTCGGCATCGTCCCAGAGCAGGCGATGGAACGAGGATTCACCGGCCAGTTCGGCAAGCGCCGACACCGCCCGCTTATGACGCAGCAGCGACTTCGGCGTCATCAGGATCAGCGGCTTGCGGAAGTCGCGCTTCATCTGCCGGCGCAGGATATGGAAATAGTTGGCCGGCGTCGTGCAGTTGGCAACCTGCATATTGTCTTCGGCGCAGAGTTGGAGGAAGCGCTCCAGGCGAGCCGAGGAGTGCTCAGGGCCCTGGCCTTCATAACCATGCGGCAACAGGC
>NZ_JBFUBY010001564.1:0-384 GCF_056405515.1 Polaromonas sp. P1_G2 | reverse complement strand
ATATGATCCCGTCCGCCTCTATCCCTTGCACGCCAATCTGCATTTCAAAGATTGGAAATATTCCAATGGCAGCCCAACGCAGCGCAAGGAAGAGTCTGCACACGACTACGATTTGAAGCTCACGACTACCGATCCGAAGGCCGGCAAAGTCGATGCAATGTTGAATGCCGTGACAGAGAACTTTCGGATAAGAGTAACCGGCCAAGAGTTTCACGGTCAGCCGCTGGAAATCTCGGGGGCCTCCGTCATCGACACCGACAATGTCACGGGTATCGACCTGGAAACCGTACAACAGGTCTTCAAAATGTTTGTCGTGAACGGCGCACCGTCGCTTGGTGCCTTGAATCCCGAGCAGCGGCAGGAGCTTTCCAAACTCCTTAAGCC
>NZ_JBFUBY010001563.1:0-384 GCF_056405515.1 Polaromonas sp. P1_G2 | reverse complement strand
ATCGCATCCACCCTCTCCAACCGCTTCGGCATCATCATCGGCCGCAAGAAGTGGACGCACCAGATGCAGTCCAACGTGCATGCCTATGGCCACGCCGAGCGCCTCGCCGGCTTCTACGATGTCGGCCTGGGCGTCGACGATTTCCAGAAGGACCATACCGAGACCAACCGCCGCCTGCTCGCTGCCGGCCGCAAGGCGGTCGAGGATGGCGGGGCAGAATCCTTGATCCTCGGCTGCACGATGGAAATCGGCTTCTACAAGCAATTGGAGCGCGAACTCGGCGTGCCGGTGATCGACCCGTCCATCGCGGCCCTCAAACGCGCCGAATATGCCGCCATCCTCAAGCGCCAATGCGGCTGGGTGCCCTCGCGCAAGGGATCTTGC
>NZ_JBFUBY010001562.1:0-384 GCF_056405515.1 Polaromonas sp. P1_G2 | reverse complement strand
GTCTCCGGCGAGGCCAGCAGGTTCTGAGAAAATGCCGAGGCAAGCCGCCGCTGGCGCGTCTCAAGAAGCTCGCGAATGAACGGGATGGCGTGCGAGGCAAGATCGGGAGCCTTAAGCAGGCTTTCGGCACGTTGCTCAGAGGCGAGCCGCTGCTCCTCGCGGGTCGTCGTCGCTAGGCCTTCGAGACCTTCGGCAGGCGAACCCTGCGATTTCTCGAAATACTTGGAAACGACGTCCTCGACACTATCCTGCACGACCATTCGCCTTCAAACAAGCGCCGTCCGGCAACGGCTATTCCATCGGCAGCGGCGCCTGCGGGCTCCATCCTGCCGAGCATTTGACTGACTTGAGCGATCCTGCGATCGGACATGCCATGTCTCGCCG
>NZ_JBFUBY010001561.1:0-384 GCF_056405515.1 Polaromonas sp. P1_G2 | reverse complement strand
ACCGCACACCTCTCACCAGGAACGTCCTAAATTCTAACTCTAGGCCCCCAGCGTTGAGACACTGTTGTCGATTCGCAGGGCGATTGCAATAGCGATCTAAACCAATGATAGGGTTGCTAAATTGATGGTTAAGCAACGGCAGTCATTTAGTCCGCTAAGGTCTTTGTGATCCATTTCGGGACTTGGATTTTTGATTCATTTCAACCAGTTAAAGCTTTGGAAAACAGATTGTGCTCTCATGCCGACTGCGAATTTCCAGATTTTTATTGTCCAGAAAAGCGAGAGCGCAAATGACCGCTGTCAATGTCCAGCAGGCTGCCGAAAGTTCGCATGATTTGTTGCTCATGGTCGCCGTCCTCGGCGCTGGCGCGCTCTCGGTTCCGC
>NZ_JBFUBY010001560.1:0-384 GCF_056405515.1 Polaromonas sp. P1_G2 | reverse complement strand
CTATAAGCCCGGTGCCACCGATAACCACGATTTTCATGATCGATCTCCTTGATGAATTTGATTGTCAGGTTTTCACGGATCGGCCAGCTGATGATGGTCAGCATGTTTTCTCCAGCGTGGTCGGAGGTGACCGATGGGCTGGAGAATGCGCCGGATCGCGATGCCGAACTATTCTACCGGGGTCGCTGTCGCCCTATGCCAAGGCATAAGGGCAGCTGTCTCAGGTGGTCGAAAAACCTGATCGATTTGCCGGAAACGGCGTCATCAGGCATCAGGCGAATGCACCGTCGGTGCAGATGGCTGTTCGGGATGCAAGGGATAATCACTGCGACTGCGAGCCTTGAGCGCTCGTAGCATCGACCCTCTCATCACGGAGACCAAAAT
>NZ_JBFUBY010001559.1:0-384 GCF_056405515.1 Polaromonas sp. P1_G2 | reverse complement strand
ACATAGCCGTGATTGGCATAGTCCCACCAATGGAATTGAACGAGGTCGAGACGCTCGGTTTTCAGGCGTTTGAGCGAGGTGTCGACGATGTTGCGGATATAGTCGCGGCTTATGCGCGGCAGGACTTCGAGATCCGGCACCAGCTTGGTATGCACCTTCATCTTCGCCGCCGTGTCCAACCCGCGCTCGCCGGCGAGTTTTAGCCTGGCGGCGCCGATCAGTTCCTCGACGCCGGTGTAGATGTCGGCGCAGTCATAAGTGGTGATGCCGGCGTCGAAGGCGGCGACGAGGTCGGTGACAGCTTGCTCGCGATCGATCGCGCCATGGCCTCCGGCCAATTGCCAGCCACCGCGGATCACGCGGGAAATGTGATAGCCGGGGCTC
>NZ_JBFUBY010001558.1:0-384 GCF_056405515.1 Polaromonas sp. P1_G2 | reverse complement strand
CCATAGGTCAGCACTGCGCCCAGCTTGCGGATATGCCTCAGCCGCGATTGGACCTTGCCGTCGACCAGTTCGAAGGAAACGCCTGGCAGCCAGACCCGGTCGAAATAACCCTTGAGCATGGCCGGGAAACCGAAATTCCACACCGGCGTGACGATCACCAACGCCTCGGCCGCGTTCAGCCGGTCACAATGGCTGCCGACCAGCTTCGTGTTCTCCGGATAGTCGTGGTAGACGATCCTGTCGTGGCGCGACATGACGGGATCAAAACCTTCAGCATAGAGATTGCAGTCGTCGACGTCATGGCCGGCCTTTGCCAGGCTTTCGCGCGTGAGTTTGTGAAGAGCGGCGCCGTAGCTCGATTCGACCGGATGGGAGTGCAGGAGA
>NZ_JBFUBY010001557.1:0-384 GCF_056405515.1 Polaromonas sp. P1_G2 | reverse complement strand
TCCCAGGGTCCCTGGCAGGGTTGGGCCTTCCAGCGCAAATACAATCCGGAAAAGGGTTTTCCGTTCACCTTCCACTTCTTCTGGGGCGCTGACGAGCTTGGCGTCGCCTATGCCAAGATGTGGGATACGCTGCCGACCAACAAGAAGGTCGGCACGCTCTATGCCGACAATGACGGCGGCCGGGCAATGCATGATCCCACGCACGGCTTCCCGCCCGCTTTCAAGGCGGCTGGCTATGACGTGATCGACAGCGGCCTGTTCCGCATGGATACGGACGATTTCTCCACCCAGATCGCCGCCTTCAAAGAGGCCGGGGTCGAGATTGTCGCCGGTCATGCTTTCGAAAACCATCTTGCCACCTTCTGGAACCAGGCAATCCAGGTC
>NZ_JBFUBY010001556.1:0-385 GCF_056405515.1 Polaromonas sp. P1_G2 | reverse complement strand
GTCCGGCCGATTGATGAAGTCGAGGAACTTCATTGCGAGCTCCCGGCGCTTCGAACCCGCCGTCGCCGCCAGGCAATCCACCCAGAGAACGCTGCCTTCCTTCGGCAGCACATATTTCCACGGCAGGGAAGAGGTGCTGGCAAGCACGAACTGATCGCCACTATAGGCGAGCGCCATGTAGAGGTCCTTGCCATCGGTCGCATTTTGCGACGAGGTGATGATATAGTCGTAGGTCTTGACGAAGGGCGACTGGGCCTTCAGCCGCTCGAAGGCGTTTTTCAAGTCTGCCGGGTCCGCAGAGTTGACGGATTTTCCCGCCAGGATCAATGCCGGCGTCAGGAGATCGTCATAGCCTGTCACCATTGCA
The DNA here is from genome assembly GCF_056405515.1 of Polaromonas sp. P1_G2. NCBI lineage: Bacteria > Pseudomonadati > Pseudomonadota > Betaproteobacteria > Burkholderiales > Comamonadaceae > Polaromonas > Polaromonas sp. P1_G2. The sequence goes on along the minus strand of NZ_JBFUBY010001556.1, from coordinate 18 downwards.
ATGTGACCGGACATGTCG
>NZ_JBFUBY010001555.1:0-385 GCF_056405515.1 Polaromonas sp. P1_G2 | reverse complement strand
ATGTTGGATAATGAAGCGCAAAGGTTAAAACGCGCTTAACCACGATCGTTTACTATAAGATTTGCCAAGCTGCTGATGCGCTTGCGGGTTTTGCCGTGAGGCCACATTTCCTCACCTGGGATCGATATATTCGGGATAGCATAGCCAATAGACCATGCGCTTGTTCCACGACATCATGCGAGGATCGTCAAATTGCGTTCGCACCTTCCGGCAGGCAGCATTTCCTTCCGACCGAAGCGATGTCGGCGAAAGATCGGCACTGGCAGAAATCGCCGTTGCAGATATGAAAACCAGTATGGCAATCAGAACAGCGTAAATCTTTTGGAACATTGCATACCCCCTGTAGCAAAACTCCAAACGAACTCGGCTTCGCTATGTTCCAGTG
>NZ_JBFUBY010001554.1:0-385 GCF_056405515.1 Polaromonas sp. P1_G2 | reverse complement strand
CGACACGCTCTTTCCCCGCCTGCGGACGATCTCGGAGACGGCGATCCGGGTCGCGACCTTCCTGCAACGCCATCCCATGGTCACGACCGTGACCTATCCCGGCCTTGCCTCCCACCCGCAGCACGACCTGGCGAAGCGGCAGATGGAGGTATTCGGCGGCATCGTGACCTTCCAGGTAAAGGAACCGGGCAAGATGGCCCAGCAACTTGCCGAGCGTCTCAAGGTCGCTCACTACGCCTTCTCGCTCGGCCATCAGCGCTCGATCGTCGTGCTGCTCGATACCGAGGAGATGATGAACACGACATACCAGCTCGCCGGCGACCAGCTCGCAGACTATCGGCGTTTTGCCGGCGACGGCGTGTTCCGGCTGTCCGTGGGACTGGAG
>NZ_JBFUBY010001553.1:0-385 GCF_056405515.1 Polaromonas sp. P1_G2 | reverse complement strand
GATCGAGATCAAGGTCGACAGCGATAAAGCCTGCCGGCGCGGGCATTCAGCCGGTCGGTCGCGGCAATGTTCGGCGCCTGTCTCGGCGCCTGTCGCCAATCAGTGGCGGTCCGAGGGTGCGGCGGCCATCAGGCCGAGCGTGGCGAAATAGTCGCGCTCAAACGCGATGTGGCGTCGCACCGATTCGAAAAACCCCCTGAGCATGTAGCCCGTGGCCTCCATGTTGACGTCGCCGCGTCCGGTACCGAGCATCAGCAGGCGCTCGGCCAGTTCATCGGCGAAACATTCGTCCTCGAAATGCTCGAATTTCAACCGTGCCAGCGTCTTGGCGAAATCGGGCGACGCGAGCATGCGTGCCTCGAATGCAGGGAAGAGGACATTGTCC
>NZ_JBFUBY010001552.1:0-385 GCF_056405515.1 Polaromonas sp. P1_G2 | reverse complement strand
GTTCATCCCCGCGCATGCGGAGAACACGTCGGTATATGGATTGATCGACAGTTTCACGTCGGTTCATCCCCGCGCATGCGGAGAACACCGTTGGTAGGCCGGGCCGTAGGTGTAGGGGCTCGGTTCATCCCCGCGCATGCGGAGAACACCCTCTGCCGGTATCCTGAGCTTCACAAGGACGCGGTTCATCCCCGCGCATGCGGAGAACACGCCTGTGACGCCATCCGTACCGAGAATCGACGCGGTTCATCCCCGCGCATGCGGAGAACACTTTTCGTAAACGTCAACGTATTTATGACCGAACGGTTCATCCCCGCGCATGCGGAGAACACCCTCTACACCGGTCACAATGCCCCGCCAGTCGCGGTTCATCCCCGCGCATGCG
>NZ_JBFUBY010001551.1:0-385 GCF_056405515.1 Polaromonas sp. P1_G2 | reverse complement strand
GGTATCTTCTGCATGGTCTTATCCCTTCATCTTCAGCGGCAATCCGGCCGCCACGAAATAGACGTCGCGGGCTTTCGCCGCGATCGATTGGTGCAGCCGGCCGGCATGGTCGCGGAAATCGCGCGCCATGCGATTTTCCGGCACGATGCCAAGCCCGACCTCGTTGGAGACCAGGATCAGCGTGGCTTTCGCTTGCCCCAGATGGTCGGCGAGCGCGGCAAATTCCGGCGCCAGCGCACGCTCCTCCATCATCAGATTGGTGAGCCAGAGCGTAAGGCAGTCGACGAGCACGACATTTCCCGGATGATCGACGGACCGAAGCGTTGCRACAAGGTCTACAGGCACTTCATGCGTCGTCCAGGCGTCGCCGCGCTGCACCTTATGA
>NZ_JBFUBY010001550.1:0-385 GCF_056405515.1 Polaromonas sp. P1_G2 | reverse complement strand
GGTAAGCACTGCCTCGGCTCCATCCTGGCAAAGTCGTCCCTCGCGTATCCAGGTGCGCACCATCGAGGCCGCAGCCTCGCCGTCCAGCGCCGGACGCTGCGGCCGTTCCTCGCGCGAAGTTGCATAGACTTCTGCCGCGGCGAGAACGCGCGCCGCGGGCGAGAGATCGGAGCCATCGACCTGGCGGTAGAAACCCGATCGATCAAGACATTCATGGTGGCGCGAGACCAGTGCCGCCGCGCCCACACCGGCCTTTCCGAGCGCCGAAAGCGCACGTTCGCCGTAATAGGGATGCAGTTTCGCCGTATCGGCTTCCACGGGTGACATCGGCCCCTTCCTGATCCAGGACGCCACCGGCACGCAGAGTTCGCCGATATCATGAACC
>NZ_JBFUBY010001549.1:0-385 GCF_056405515.1 Polaromonas sp. P1_G2 | reverse complement strand
GTGCGGCATATATCCAACTTGTGGTGTGGCATTTCTGAAATATTCGTCGCGGCCTCAAAGAAAGGCTGGATATCTTGGAGGCGGCGATGTAACAGGGGCGCCAATAACACGGGTCATGTATTTGCCTCAATTGACCGGCAGGAGGGCTCCGGCTGAACGGCCGGGAGCACTGGCCTCACAGAGATCAGGAGACGGGATAGAATATGAGCTTCACCATCAAGACCGCCGTGCGCGCGACCATCGGAGCCGTGGCCTTTGCGGCGACTGCGTTCACCATGCCGGGTTACGCTTCCGCTCAGCAGACGCCGCAGGGCTGGTTCAAGCTCTGCGACAAGCAGGATGACAGCACCGTCTGCTCGGTGCGCAACGTCCAGACCGCCAATAC
>NZ_JBFUBY010001548.1:0-385 GCF_056405515.1 Polaromonas sp. P1_G2 | reverse complement strand
CATCGGGGATGATCCGCTCGAAATCGGCAAAGATCGCTTCCATCGGCTCACCGGCCTCCGGCACGACCTCGCCGATCTGCTTGATGATGTCGCCCGGCTTGGTCCGGGCGCGCACAGGGCGCTCCCGCAATCCGTTGCGATAATCGACACCCCAATCGGCGGCCTTTTGCGACCAATGCCTGAATTCTTCGCTGTCCATTGCCATGCTTTCGTGATCTCGTTTTTCCGCCTCGCGACCGTCGGTTACGGCGCGACGATCGGCTGAGCCTTTAGCACGGAATCGACCACGTCGGTGCCGGCAAACGTGCTGCCTTCCTCGAACCAGGATTTTGGCGCCGGCGCACCCCAGAGCGTCTGGCGCTGCGGGTCCTTGAGGTCCCATTTG
>NZ_JBFUBY010001547.1:0-385 GCF_056405515.1 Polaromonas sp. P1_G2 | reverse complement strand
CCGCTATATCGATACGTCGCTGATGAACCGGATCGCCATTGCCGAGGAAAATGCAGCGGCGGCGCTCGAGGTGATGGCGCGCTTTGCCATCGCGCCGCAATGGCTGATCTACCTGCCGCCCACCATGTCGCCGGTCGAGACCAGCAAGAGCGAGGGCTGGCTGGAGCGGCCGGAAGAGGCGTTCGAGTTCTTCCGCGCGCGTGGCCAGACGGAACTGATGCTGGAAGAGAAGCATATGGGATCGCGGGCGGTGATTGCGGTCTGCCGCGACGATGCCGTGGCGCGCCAACGCTTCGGCACGGTCTCCGACGAGGCGGGTTCGATCTGGACCCGCACCGGCCGCGCCTTCTTCTCCGAACGGGCAATGATCGAAGCGGTGCTGGCG
>NZ_JBFUBY010001546.1:0-385 GCF_056405515.1 Polaromonas sp. P1_G2 | reverse complement strand
TCCGACTGCAGAAGCCTGGGAGGCCAAGCGCAAGCTGGCGCGGCCAGCCATCGGCATCACCATGTTCGGCGTTACCACGCCCTGTGTACAGGCCGTGACCAAGAAGCTCGATGGCGRATATGACTGCCTGGTCTTCCACGCCACCGGCACCGGTGGCCGGGCGATGGAGAAACTGGGCGACTCCCGCCTGCTCGCCGGCTTCCTCGACATCACCACGACGGAAGTGGCCGACATGCTGGTTGGCGGCGTCTTCGCGGCTGACAAAGACCGGTTCGGTGCCCCGATCCGCACCGGCCTGCCCTATGTCGGCTCGGTCGGCGCACTCGACATGGTCAATTTCGGCCCGCGCGACACCGTGCCGGACAAGTTCAAGAACCGCAAATTC
>NZ_JBFUBY010001545.1:0-386 GCF_056405515.1 Polaromonas sp. P1_G2 | reverse complement strand
ATATGGAATTTGCCAATCTGACTGTGGCTGCCTCCGACACCGGCCTCTGGTCGATGTTCGCGCAGGCGGCAACGCAGGTCACGGACCTGCCCGCCGCGAGTGCCGATGTGAGCCTGCTGTCGTTGTTCCTGCAGGCGAGCATCGTCGTCAAGCTGGTCATGCTGGGCCTGATCGGCGCCTCCGTCTGGACCTGGGCGATGGTGGTCGACAAGGTCGTCTCCTATGCCCGCGCCCGCAAGCAGTTCGACAGTTTCGAACAGATTTTCTGGTCCGGCCAGTCGCTGGAGGAGCTCTACCGGACGCTCTCCGAACGCCAGACAACCGGAATGGCGGCAATCTTCGTTTCGGCGATGCGCGAATGGAAGAAATCCTTCGAGCGCGGCGCC
>NZ_JBFUBY010001544.1:0-386 GCF_056405515.1 Polaromonas sp. P1_G2 | reverse complement strand
TCAGTGAGCTTCTGGGTGCCCTTGATCAGCGCCACGCGGCCTTCTTCACCCTTCCAGTAGTTCGGGCCGATATTCTGGTAGCCCATGGTGGCGGCTTCCCAGAGGTCCTTCGTGCCCATAGCCATCGGGGTATAAGTGCCGTCAGCCTTGATCTTATCAAGCGCGGCATAGAATTCGGCGGTTGTTGTCGGCACGGAAATGCCGAGCTTTGCGAAAGCGTCCTTGTTGTAGATGAAGCCGTGGATAACGGACGCCATCGGCACGCAGAAGCTGGCCGAGCCATCATCGGTCGTCCAGGCGGACTTGGCGACATTGTCGAAGTTTTCCATACCCGGCAGCTTGGTCACGTCGGCCAGTTGCTTCTTCTTGTAGAGTTCGAGCGAAGC
>NZ_JBFUBY010001543.1:0-386 GCF_056405515.1 Polaromonas sp. P1_G2 | reverse complement strand
ATTCGACTGTCGCTTTCGACGAGCAGGAAGCAGCCGACGAGTTTAAGGAATGGCTCAGTTGCAACAGCCGGAAGGCCGATATTCGTGGCTATCTCGGAGAAGCAACTGGTGGCACGTATCGTGGTGTGGTCCTGCATGACCCGGCACAGCGAACCAACGTGGTGAGCGATCTCCTCTATCTCGCGAGATGCAGGTATTACAAGACGATCCGCTTCGGTGTGCTGCTATTTAAGCGGGCGTTCGGACGTTCTTAGCTGCAGATTCCGACAATTGGAGATGGGTTGGATAGACTCACACGGCTCGCCTTACACGGCGAGATGATCCACGAGGGTCTCCGCCGTCAGCCCCTTGCCGGCCCGATTACCCGCTTTTCCATGATGCCAGAC
>NZ_JBFUBY010001542.1:0-386 GCF_056405515.1 Polaromonas sp. P1_G2 | reverse complement strand
AACGAGTGCTCGTCACCGGTCATACCGGCTTCAAGGGGGCATGGCTGACGCTCTGGCTCAACCGGTTGGGGGCTGAGGTGCACGGCCTGTCATTGGCACCGAAAGATGACAGGCCATCGCTGCATCGCATGCTTATCTATTCCGACAACAAGCCCGGCGAGATCGTCGACATCCGTGACCGGCTGGCGGTGCAGAACCGGGTGCTGAAGGTCAAGCCGGAGGTGGTCTTCCATCTTGCCGCGCAGCCCCTGGTGCGCGTCGGCTATCGCGAGCCGGTGGAGACCTTCGAGACCAATGTGCAGGGCACGATCAATCTGCTCGATGCCTTGCGGATCGCACCCGACCTGCGCTCGATCGTCGTCGTCACCACCGACAAGGTCTACGAG
>NZ_JBFUBY010001541.1:0-386 GCF_056405515.1 Polaromonas sp. P1_G2 | reverse complement strand
CTTTCAGAACGCATTGGAAGCATTAGAGGGGAAGGGGGCCGCACGCGTCGAAGTGCGCGCCGTAGAAACGCCTGGCAGGGTCGAGGTCACCATCGCCGACAACGGTCCTGGCATTCCGCCCGACATTCTCGAAGCGCTGTTCACGCCGTTCAACACGTCCAAGGAGCGAGGCCTCGGGCTGGGCCTCGTCATCAGCAAGGAAATCCTGGCCGACTATGGCGGCACGATTGCGGTGCGCAGCGATGGCAACGGCACCTGCTTCACGATCGGCTTGAAAAGGGCATGACCATGGATGCGGCAAACTCGGTTTTTCTCGTCGACGACGACAAGGATCTCAGAAGAGCGACGGCGCAGACGCTCGAACTCGCCGGCTATGAGGTCAGCGC
>NZ_JBFUBY010001540.1:0-386 GCF_056405515.1 Polaromonas sp. P1_G2 | reverse complement strand
GACCGAGCGGCCGGAATAGTCGACGCGCTTGCCGAGCAGGTTCTGGCGGAAGCGGCCCTGCTTGCCCTTGAGCATGTCGGAGAGCGACTTCAGCGGACGCTTGTTGGCGCCGGTGATGACGCGGCCACGGCGGCCGTTGTCGAACAGCGCGTCCACAGCTTCCTGCAGCATGCGCTTTTCGTTGCGGATGATGATGCCCGGCGCGCGCAGTTCGATCAGCCGCTTCAGACGATTGTTGCGGTTGATGACGCGGCGATAGAGGTCGTTGAGATCAGACGTCGCGAAGCGGCCGCCATCGAGCGGCACCAGCGGACGCAGGTCCGGCGGGATCACCGGCACGACCTTCATGATCATCCATTCCGGCTTGTTGCCGGAGTCGATGAAGC
>NZ_JBFUBY010001539.1:0-386 GCF_056405515.1 Polaromonas sp. P1_G2 | reverse complement strand
TCCTTGCTCACGCGCCCGTCCGCGCCGGCGGTCAGAGCTTCACCGAGTGCGCCCCATAGCCCAGGATTTTCGCCAAGATATTTGATGGCATTGCGGTAGGCATTGGCGGCATCGTCGGCACGCATGCGGCGCATGTAGATCGGCGCGAGGAGCTCCCAACCCCTGCCATCGGTGGGGTTGGTAGCGAGATGGTCCTCGGTCTTGGCGATCAGGATGTTGATGTCCGGATCAGAGCTTTTCATCCGTGCGGCCAAGGGCTCGTCCGGCTCGGCGGGACTGCCCATCCTCTGATAGATGGCAAAGCCGCCGGCCGGCAGTATGAGACAGAGGAAAAGCGCAAGTATGAGCGCTGCCGGTCGCTTCAGGTCACGCGACAGCCCCTCGCC
>NZ_JBFUBY010001538.1:0-386 GCF_056405515.1 Polaromonas sp. P1_G2 | reverse complement strand
TTGTTGAGCACTATGGGCCGCCGGTATAGCTCGCTCCATTGCGGGATGGCGGAAGCACGTAGTTCATAGGGGCCTAAGTGAATTCCATCATAGCTGCGAGGCGTGTTGAAAAACACGAAGTCGACCGGCAGCGTGTTCAAGAGGTCATTGATAGAGGCGGGGTCGATTGGTTCCGAATCCGAACGAACCACCAGAGTGTCGCTCAAACGACCGGTGAGGCTGGTCCCGATCTCTTCCGTACCGGAGCGTTGCAACAACCCGGAACCCATGACCAGATTGAACGATGCGAGCGGATCGAGCGTGGCCTGCGCTGCGAAGTCGCTGAGGAGCTGCAGATCCGCATCCTCGATCACGTGACCGATCGGTTTTTCCGCCCAGCTTTGCCC
>NZ_JBFUBY010001537.1:0-386 GCF_056405515.1 Polaromonas sp. P1_G2 | reverse complement strand
ACCGACAACGGCCAGGACAATAGCGGACTGACGCCGCGGAACAGTGACGATGTGCAGAAGGCGGTCGCCGACCTACCCGGCTTCGACGGGTTGACACCGGACAAGCAGGCCTTGCTCACCAATATGCTCGTCAAGGGCGCCTGCGTCACCGATTCGCTCAAGGCAGCCTATGGCCACGTTTCGCCGATTTCATTGCGCAGCCTTTTCCGCAACCTCGGCGGCAGCTGTTGAACAGGGAGGATAGAATGCGGATTTTGACGATGATCGGCTCGGCGGTTCTCGCGGCGGGCCTCATCTGCCTGCCGGCGAGAGCGGCCGAGGTCGAGAAGAACATCATGACAGGCGGCCCGACCGGCACCTATATCAAGATCGGCCAGGACATTGCC
>NZ_JBFUBY010001536.1:0-387 GCF_056405515.1 Polaromonas sp. P1_G2 | reverse complement strand
CTTCCCGTCCGGCGTCGTTGGCAATCGCGTAGGCTTCGAGAAGCGCCTGGAGGAAACGAACAACCACGTCACCGTGGGCGTCCAGCCAGCTCTTGCGGCCGATGACAGCGGCGAAAACGATCTCGGGAATGATGTCATTGATCTCGCCAATCAGATTGAAGCCCTGCCGCTCAGCCAGAAAATTCCACGGTGCGGGCTGCGGTGCACAGTCGATCTCTCCAGCCTGCAGGGCTTCCCAGCGCTTGGTATGGATGCCCGCAAGCTCGAATTCGTAGTCTCCCGGATACTGCAAGCCTTCTTTGGACAGCAGCATCTGGGTGTAGATCGCTGTCCCCTCGGTGAGAGACGACGTCCCGATCTTCTTGCCTTTGAGCTCCCTGATTGACC
>NZ_JBFUBY010001535.1:0-387 GCF_056405515.1 Polaromonas sp. P1_G2 | reverse complement strand
GTGAATCCCCGAATGCCCCGAAATCGTTCTCATATGTTTCGGACGCTGGACCGCTGACCATTCCGTGCGCTCCCAGGTATCACTTCAAGTTCACAGCAAATGGTCTTACCCGCATAGCTCGCGCCCGACGATTACTCCCCCAAGTCGGTCAGCGAATTCTCAAAAGATATCTCTTAGATTTTGCATATTCGTTGGTGGTGAATTTGTGGACCGACACCCGCGGCGAAGTTGACATGTCCTACGTTGTGCAAACATCCGAAAAAGTTGTTCAGCGCTGCATACTGATGACCACTGATCCCGGCGATCTGGTCCTTGATCCCACATGCGGCTCTGGAACTACCGCGAAGGTCGCAGAACTTTGGGGGCGTCGTTGGATCACGATCGACA
>NZ_JBFUBY010001534.1:0-387 GCF_056405515.1 Polaromonas sp. P1_G2 | reverse complement strand
GCTATACATCGGCCAAGCGCGAGGTGGTGGACTGGCTGCGACAGCGGTCGCGGCCATATTTGTTCTCCAACACGCTGGCGCCGGTGATCGCGGCGGCATCGCTGAAAGTGTTCGACCTGATCGAACATGGCGATGACCTGCGCTGGCGCCTATATGACAATGCGGCGCTTTTCCGCAGCGAGATGACCAGACTCGGCTTCACGCTGGCCGGCGAGGGGCATGCGATCATCCCGGTGATGCTCGGCGATGCGGCGCTGGCGCAGGAAATGGCGGCGCGGATGCTGGAAAAGGGTGTCTATGTGATCGGCTTCTCCTTCCCGGTGGTGCCGAAGGGGCAGGCGCGGATCAGGACGCAGATGTCGGCGGCGCATCAGCGGAGTTATGTGG
>NZ_JBFUBY010001533.1:0-387 GCF_056405515.1 Polaromonas sp. P1_G2 | reverse complement strand
GCGATGAGGCGATCGCAGCGGCGGAAAAACAGGTGATCGCGAAAAAGCAGGAGCTTGGACAAGCGATCGATGCCTACACGCCGCTGATATCATCGCCGCGCGAGAAGGACTTGCTGGACCAGATCGGAAAACGCGCCAGCGATTATGAGAATGCGGCCGAGCCGATGCTGGTGAAATCCCGCAACAACGACAACGATGCGGCCAAGATCATCTTCTACAAGGATATGGAGCCTGTCGTCGAGGACGCCGAAAAGGATGCAGGCGAACTACTGGACATCAACGTCCAGGGCTCGGACGCCTCCTATGAAAGCAGCAAGCAGACTTATGCAACGATCCTTTGGAGCGCCTGGGGGCTCATCGCCCTGGTGCTGGCGATCGTTGCTGGAG
>NZ_JBFUBY010001532.1:0-388 GCF_056405515.1 Polaromonas sp. P1_G2 | reverse complement strand
ATTATGTCCGCATCGCGCTGGTCGAAAACGAGCACCGGCTGCGTCAAGCCGCTCGCAGTATCAAGAAATTCTTTGGTACCGCGGACGAGACGCTGCACAATGTCATCTCGCTGAAATCCGCCAGCTGAATTTTAAAAGACAGGAATTGATGATGGCTGATGCCCTTAAACTCGGCATTGCAGGTTTGGGAACTGTTGGCGCCTCGCTGGCCAAGATCCTCGGTGAGCGCCACAATATGCTGGCCGTGGCCTGCGGCCGGCCGATCGAGGTTACAGCGGTCTCCGCCCGCGACAAGAGCCGCGACCGCGGCGTCGATCTTTCCAAGGCCGAATGGTTCGATGGAGCCGCGACCGCGGCGTCGATCTTTCCAAGGCCGAATGGTTCGATG
>NZ_JBFUBY010001531.1:0-388 GCF_056405515.1 Polaromonas sp. P1_G2 | reverse complement strand
GGCGATATAGTCCGACCCGTGGGTAAAATCGGTGATGGTATCGATGTCGTTGCCCTTTTTGAATTGAAAAGTATCCTGATCGTCGCCACCGGTCAGGGTGTCGTTTCCCTTGCCGCCATTCAGGACATCCAGGCCAGCTTCGCCGTAGAGCGTATCGTTGCCCATACTGCCGGTGATGTGATTGTCCAGCGCATTGCCGTGACCGGTAAGACCACCGGTGCCGAGCAAGATGAGCTGCTCGATATTGTCGCCCAGCGTGTAGTTGACCGTCGATTTTACCGTATCGGTTCCCTGCCCGGCGCTTTCCGAAATATCGATTGCCTGGCTTGAAACAATAAAGGTATCGTTTCCAAGCCCACCTTCGATCTCGCCATGCACAGTTCCGCCG
>NZ_JBFUBY010001530.1:0-388 GCF_056405515.1 Polaromonas sp. P1_G2 | reverse complement strand
GTCCTGATGCAGATCGACCTGGGGGAAGGCGACGAGACCATTCCCGGTGAAGAGCCGAATCTGCGCAAGGTGATCTGAGCGTCCAAATTTGCGTCATTGGTCCGCGGCGTGGGCATGGTTAATGCTCGCTTAACCCCTCGCCATTAATCTGCGCAGCATGGCCGCTTTTTCTCGGTTGCGGCAGTGATTCTTCGATTTTGTGGCGGGTCGAATTTATGGCGAAAAGCATTCCGGCGGACTATCACGGCCGCTCCCTTCGCTTGATCATCCTTTCCTTCGTCTGGCGTCAGGCCAAGGCGATTGGCGGGATTGCGTTGATCGGCATGCTGGGGCTTGCGGTCGCGGCGCTGTCGACCTGGAACGTGCTGGATCCGAGCTATTCCAACGC
>NZ_JBFUBY010001529.1:0-388 GCF_056405515.1 Polaromonas sp. P1_G2 | reverse complement strand
GCCAGGATGAAGGCGGCGGCCGGCGCCGGCTATTCGACGGCCACTGACCTTGCCGACTGGCTGGTGCGCACCGTCGGCCTGCCGTTCCGCGAGGCGCATCACGTCACCGGCCGGATCGTGGCGCTGGCGGAAAGCAAAGCATGCGATCTATGGGATCTGCCGCTCGATGAATTGCAGGCTATCCATCCTCAGATCACGGCGGATGTCTTTGATGTCGTTACCGTCGAAGCCTCGGTCGCGGCGCGCCAGAGCTTTGGCGGCACGGCGCCCGAAGAAGTGCGCAAGCAGATCGCCTGGTGGCGGGCGCGCAATTGATCAAAGACCTTGATTCTGTGTTCAGCAGAATCAGGGTGCACAAGACTTCCGAGATTCGCTAAGAACATCCGAC
>NZ_JBFUBY010001528.1:0-388 GCF_056405515.1 Polaromonas sp. P1_G2 | reverse complement strand
AGCGGTCGCGTGGCGCTGGCGGAAAAGGACAGCGTAAAATCGGGATGTTGGGGTGTCATCGCCGGCACACCTGGAAGCAGCAGGGCGATATTGCCGGCGAGGCGCCGGTCGCCGGCAATCACCACGGCGGGAGCGATTTTGGGCTCCGACACGACGCTTTCGACAAAGCGGTCTGTCGGAATGTTGAGCCGCGTATAGCCCCCTGAAGGCGCCATCAGGACGCGGAGCGCGATGCTGGCCGGCACCGCGATCAGGATGATCAGCGGTATCGCCAGCAGGCCGGGATGCTTCAGGCGGTTGGCAGCGTCCACCGCTTCGATCTTCAGGCAGAGATAAAGCGGCAGGATCAGCAGGAAGGGATCGAGCCAGCGTTCGCGCACCATGACCG
>NZ_JBFUBY010001527.1:0-388 GCF_056405515.1 Polaromonas sp. P1_G2 | reverse complement strand
GTGTGCTGGGCGATCGGGAGTTTGAAACCTATGCCGTCAAGCCGGTCCGCAGGATCATCGATGCCGTGCGGGCCGAGCGGCCGCAGGCCAGGATTATCGCCTTTGCCAAAGGCGCGGGCTTCAATCTAAAGACCTATCGGCAGGGCACGACGGCCGACTGTATCGGCCTTGATTGGACCGTGCCGCTGGATTTCGCCGCCGAGCTGCAGAAGGCAGGACCAGTGCAGGGCAATCTCGATCCGTTGCTGATGGTGGCAGGCGGAGCGGCGCTGGATGATGGGATAGACCGCATCCTCGACTGGCTCGGTCACGGCCCGCTGATCTTTAATCTCGGACACGGAATCACGCCGCAGGCCGATCCCGCGAATGTGACGCGGCTGCTTGACCG
>NZ_JBFUBY010001526.1:0-388 GCF_056405515.1 Polaromonas sp. P1_G2 | reverse complement strand
GTGGACAACTGCTGAGACCGAAGGTACTTAATATCTCGCCCTATTTGGGAGACCATGCGTTGCTTTCCAAAACAGTATCCATCATCGCCGCGAATTGGTGGGTCTATTTATTCTTTGTGGTGATTTTGCTGGTGCTTAGCGCTCTCAGTGACGCTGGCGTGATCGGATCCGGTAACAACGCGGGCACCGGGATATTATGGCTGTTCTTTGCCCGTTATGTGCATCGCACAGCATTGTTCGGCGCAAAATTCACCGATCGCGATGCTGCTAAAACCTACGATCGCGGTTTTGTCGGTTTCGTGCTAAAGGGACTTGCGCTGACATTCGTACCGATGATTTTTGCGATCCCGATCCTGATCTGGACTCGATCCGGCTCGCAGAATGGCCC
>NZ_JBFUBY010001525.1:0-389 GCF_056405515.1 Polaromonas sp. P1_G2 | reverse complement strand
CAGCAGGTGGTATTCGCCAACTCGGCTTCGGAGGGGTCGTCAATCGCTACCCGCCGATCGCGCTCCTGAGCGCGGACGAGGTGGAGTCGATCCACCTTGCCTCGCTGGACCTGCTGGCGACGACCGGCATGGAAGTGCTGCACGAGGAGAGCCGCAGGCTGCTCAAATCCGCCGGTGCCGATGTCGATGACGGAACACTGCGCGTGCGCTTCGACCCGGCGATGATCGTAGAGACGATCTGCACGGCACCGCCTTCGTTTACACTGCAGGCGCGCAATCCGGCGAAGAACCTGAAAGTCGGCGACGGCAGCCTGATCTTTGCCGCGACCGGCGGGCCTGCCTTCGTGTCCGATCTAGACCGCGGACGGCGGGCGGGCAATTACCAGGAC
>NZ_JBFUBY010001524.1:0-389 GCF_056405515.1 Polaromonas sp. P1_G2 | reverse complement strand
GCCGTAGGGCGTGCCATTGGCGATGGCGATCGCCTCTTCTTCCGTCTCGAACCGGAATAGCGGTGCGACAGGGCCGAATGTTTCTTCGCTGGCAAGCTGCATGTCGGTGGTGGCGCCGGTCAGCACCAGCGGCGCGGTATACTGGCTGCCTTCCGGCATTGCGGGCTTGGTGGTGATGATCTTCGCACCCTTGGCCAGCGCATCCTCCACATGGCGGTTGATCTTGTCGATCGCCGCCATATTAATCATCGGGCCAATTGCCACGCCAGCCTCGGTGCCTGGGCCGACCGTCAAAGCTTCAACCCGTGCCTTGAGCCTGGCGGCAAAGGTATCATAGATGCCGCTCTGCACCAGGAGGTGGTTGGCGCAGACGCAGGTCTGCCCGCCAT
>NZ_JBFUBY010001523.1:0-389 GCF_056405515.1 Polaromonas sp. P1_G2 | reverse complement strand
GTGCTACTGCGCACCGTCTGGGTGTCGAATTTCGCCGACCTGATCGTGGTGATGACGGCCGGCGGCCCGGCTGACCGGACACAGATCGTCGCGAGCTACATCTTTACCCAGGCCTTCCGGCGGCTCGATTTCGGCTATGCGTCGGCGATCGCGCTGGTTTTGCTGATCCTGCTGCTCGCCTATTCCATGCTGATCATTCTGCTCAGGCAGATGCTTCTGAACAAGGATTGAGCCGATGAACACGCGATTGATCCTTCCCAATATCCTTCATCGCCTGGCGCTGCTCTGCTATATCGCCTTCGCGCTCTTCCCGCTCTTCTGGCTGCTGAAAGTGTCGGTGACTCCGGACAACCTGCTTTATACCGAAGGTGTCAGGATGTGGCCCTCGC
>NZ_JBFUBY010001522.1:0-389 GCF_056405515.1 Polaromonas sp. P1_G2 | reverse complement strand
ATGGAAATCATTGAGGAAATAGCCGGGCATGTTGCGCCCGTTGATGGGTTCCAACAGGAGATTGAGCCCTTTTTCGGCGAGCCGATTGGCGGCATGTTCCACCGCACGACGATAATCGAGCTCAGCCTGCGGGTCGTTGCGGTCGGCAAGGCCGGCCATCAGGTGGATGTTCTTCACGCCTGTGGCCTCGGCATAGACGAGCGCGCGGGTCACGCCTTCGGCGACATCATCGAAGCGGCCCGGCAGCGACGCCATCCCGCGCTCGCCGGCAGCCCAGTCACCCGGCGGCATGTTGAACAGCGCCTGCGTCAAGCCGTTGCGGGTGAGCCGTTCGCGGATATCCTCCGGCTTGAAGTCGTAAGGAAACAGATATTCGACAGCAGAAAACC
>NZ_JBFUBY010001521.1:0-389 GCF_056405515.1 Polaromonas sp. P1_G2 | reverse complement strand
CGTAGACGTAAGTCGTCGTGATGCTGCTGGCGATGTTCTGCACCGTCGACAGCCGGTTGGCGGCGTCCCATGTGTAGCGGTTGGTGCGATCGTTCGTCGTGTTGCCGTTGCCGTCATAGAGCCAGCCGTTCGAGCCGTTGACCGATGAGATCGCATGCGGCTGCGGCTTGGCATAAACCATCGCCACGTTGTCGGCGGAAGACTGGCGTGCGCGGAGCGTGAGATTGCCGTAGGCGTCATAGCTGAAGTCTTCGTCCAGGCTCGACGCGATCGTGGCGGGATGGCCCGGCGTTCCCGAATGTGCCGATTTCAGGCGGCCGTTTGAGTCATAGCTATACATCCAGCTGTTGTAGTCGCGGCTATTGCCGTTGATCGCGGTAATCCGACCC
>NZ_JBFUBY010001520.1:0-389 GCF_056405515.1 Polaromonas sp. P1_G2 | reverse complement strand
GAACATAGGCAAGACTATCGACCTTCCAATGGAGATGGTCAGCGAGATCCTCGATCGGATCGGCCGAGAGATTCTGAACGACGGCATGCCGCAAGCAACAGTCCAGAGCGAGCCATAAACTATGACGACGCAACCGATGTCTTCTTGCTGATTGGAAGCGGAGCCTGCCAAGACGCTTCCATCGAACGCCACCTCAAAATATGAAATCGTCCTCACTCAGCCAGCTGAGCCGCATGTGCAGCAACGTCAGCGTATCGCCGTTGTCGCCCTCGATGACGACAGTCCTGCCGGATTTATGCATATCGCTCAGCAGGTCTTCATAGTCGGTGATCGACTTGTAATGCGAAAGATCGATCACGTCGTGATCGTCGCCCTTCACGGTGAAATCC
>NZ_JBFUBY010001519.1:0-389 GCF_056405515.1 Polaromonas sp. P1_G2 | reverse complement strand
GCATAACGGTCGGTGACCTCTCGGCCAAGCTCCGTCACCGAATAGGTGACGCCGGAGCGGCCGCTGCCTTCTCGGGCCACCAGGCCGGCGGAAATCAGCTTGCGCAGGCTGTACTGCATGTTGGGAATGTCCTCGCGATTGGCGAGCCGCGCCAGGTCCTTGATCGTCTTGGGGCGATCGTTCATGCGGATGATGTGCAGCATGGCATTTTCTTCGCCGCTCGCTGCGAAATCGATCACTGATGCCAGGCATTCCGTCTGCCAGCGCTCGAACGCCTGGTTGGTGCGCATCAGCGCATATTCGATCTCGGCAACATCGATTTCCACCGGCGTGCGCGCCAGATGCCAGCTCCGATCGAGCCCTTCCGTTGTTTTGCCGCTCGTCTTGCC
>NZ_JBFUBY010001518.1:0-390 GCF_056405515.1 Polaromonas sp. P1_G2 | reverse complement strand
ACCCTGCTGGGCTCCTGAGCTCTTGTCGAAGGGCGGCCATCTCCCCTTGCGCCATATGCTATAGCCCTGCCCACAGAGGGAGAAGACTTGCGGCGCCATCCCGCCCCAATTGCCGCACTGTGGTTTGGCTCTGGCGCCCCTCCCCTTTTTGGGGAGGGGTTGGGGAGGGGCGTTGGCCCAAATACGACTGCTTGTCGTTCAGGGCGTCGGGATCGGCGCTTCCGTCACCGTCGAAGAGCCGGCCGGGGCGTCGTCGCCGAACCACGTCTTGTGGATCTTGGCCATCGTGCCGTCCTTCTTCATCGCGCCGATAGCGTCGGAAAGCTTCTGCAGCAGCTTGTGGTCCTTGGTCATCATCAGGCCGTACTGTTCGCCGGTCTTGATGTGATC
>NZ_JBFUBY010001517.1:0-390 GCF_056405515.1 Polaromonas sp. P1_G2 | reverse complement strand
AGACGGATTGCCAGGTCTTGGCGGGAAAATCCTTGCCGGCCCCGAAGATCGGCATGCTCGCATGGCCGAAGCGGATGGTCCGGTCGTTTTCATGGCCGAGCAGCACATCGATCAGGTGGCCGGCGCCGAAACGCTCGCCGGTGCGGTAGATCGCGGCCAGCGCCTTGATCGCCGCTTCCGTGCCGTCCCAAGTCTCGACCGGCTTGAGGCAGGTGTCGCAATTGCCGCAGTTGCCGGCATGTGCTTCGCCGAAATGGGCGAGGATCGACTGGCGCCGGCAGGTGGGCGTCTCGCAGATGGCGAGCAGCGCGTTGAGCTTGGCGCGCTCGACTCTTTTCACCTCATCGGCCGAGGCATTCTCGTCGATCATCCGCCGGCGCTGGATGACAT
>NZ_JBFUBY010001516.1:0-390 GCF_056405515.1 Polaromonas sp. P1_G2 | reverse complement strand
GTTTTCGTGTGCGCAGCCTTGATCTCGGCAATGCCGGCGCGCAATTCCCCGAGCCCGGCGACAACAGCGGTGCGAAACGCCTCTCGCTTCGATTTGAAGTGACCGTAAAACGCGCCATTGGTGACACCCGCCGCCTTGGTCAGGCCCTCGATGCCTGATCCGCCGTAACCTTCCCTGCGGAAAAGCCTGCCGGCGGCATCGATGATGCGCGTCCGTGTCTCCTGACTGTGTTCAGCGCTGTAGCGCATTGCTGTCCTCGCATTAGAGAGTGAGCGCTCTTTTATTCTTGCATAGAGAGCGGTCGGTATGTATGAATAAAGAGCGATCACTATATAACGATTGCTCGTTCCAATTCAAACTGGAGATAGACGATGCCGATAACACTGACTG
>NZ_JBFUBY010001515.1:0-390 GCF_056405515.1 Polaromonas sp. P1_G2 | reverse complement strand
GTCTCCGCTTCCGTTCAGTTGGAAGATAGCAAGGAGCGCGAAGATGGCAACACAGCAAGAATTGCAGGAACAACTCACAGACCTCAAAGCGGAAATCGTCGACCTGTCGCAGTCGATCGCATCGATTGCCTCGAAAAATGCGAGTGACGCACTCGACTACAGCACACACGGTCTACGCGACGCAGCACATCGCGTCGAAGACCAAGGGCGAGAAATGGTCGCAGTGGTGCGGGACAATCCTGGCACCGCGTCCACCATTGCAATCTCAGCCGGTCTCCTCGGGCTGGCCATTGGATATGTTATTGGCGGAGCTCAGACGTCAACAAGCAGGCGATAAGGTTTTTGGTGGGCGGCAATTGAAACGCACATTGCCGCTATAGAGTTGAAAAC
>NZ_JBFUBY010001514.1:0-390 GCF_056405515.1 Polaromonas sp. P1_G2 | reverse complement strand
CAGATATCGTCGCGACCGCCCTCGACGGTGAGCAGCGCCGTGCGCCGGATCAGGCCCGGATCGACCTTTTTGCCCTTGTAAGTGAAATTGCCGGTCGCAAGTTCCGACTTCTGGAAGATGCGATCGATGGTTTCGAGATAGAATTCCTCGGTGAGGTCGAGCACGGCGAAATATTCGTCGTAGAAGGTCTTGATCTTCTCCGCCGCAGCCGTCTCGCCCGCTGCCAGATGATCAAAGAGTTTTTGATGTGCGGATTTGTGCCGGTCCATGTTCATCGCCATGAAGGCGACGAGCTTCAGGAAGCCGGGATAGACCAGCCGTCCACCGCCCCTGTGCCGCGGCGGAACGGTGGAAATCACCGAATTCTTGAACCAGGACAGCGACTTGGAG
>NZ_JBFUBY010001513.1:0-390 GCF_056405515.1 Polaromonas sp. P1_G2 | reverse complement strand
CAGTCAGCCCCGTCAGTTCGACAATCGCCGAAGCGAAGAAATCCAGCTTGCCGCTGCAGAGCGCCTGCATCAGGAAATTCGGCGTCAGGCGGCCGTCGCGGCGCAGGTGGTCGACCAGCGCC
Source organism: Polaromonas sp. P1_G2 (assembly GCF_056405515.1). Taxonomy (NCBI): domain Bacteria; kingdom Pseudomonadati; phylum Pseudomonadota; class Betaproteobacteria; order Burkholderiales; family Comamonadaceae; genus Polaromonas; species Polaromonas sp. P1_G2. The sequence goes on along the minus strand of NZ_JBFUBY010001513.1, from coordinate 268 downwards.
GGAATATCGTTGGTCTCGGCCTCGGCGGCGAGCGCCACTGTCGTCGCCTCGCACGCCTCGCGGCGGATGCGCTCGAAGCGCAGGTCGCCGATCACGTGGCGCACCAGGCCGCTTGCCGACAGCGCGTCGGAAATGGAAACGGCGAGTAGGTGCCGGGCATCCACCGGCAGTTCGTCGCGCTCGAGCAGGCGTTCGCGGATACCGGGCTCGGTGCCGAGCCGTTCGGCGATACGGCGCAGGCTCTGGCGGCTGATGACGGCACCGGGAT
>NZ_JBFUBY010001512.1:0-390 GCF_056405515.1 Polaromonas sp. P1_G2 | reverse complement strand
GGTGCGGATCATTCCCGGCTCCTGGCGTATGGAACTGATGGAGCCGTGCCGTGTGGCGGTGGCGCTGGCGCCGGCTTTGGTGCTTGTGGCGCTGCCGGTGGTGATCGGCATGCCCTGGCTGTTTGCATGGTTCGATGGCGGGCTCGGCGGGTTCAAGGGCATCTACCTGGCGCCAGTGTTTTACGGCGTTCGCGTGCTGGCCATCCTGATCGGCGCCGCGGCTCTTGGTGTGGCGCTGCTGTCGACGGCCAGCTACCGGCTGGCGATCGTCGGCCTGATCGCCTTCGTCCTGCTCCACGGGCTGCTCGCCGTCGACCTCGTGCTGTCGCTGACGCCGGACTATCATTCGTCCGGGTTCGGCCTTTACCTTCTCGGCGTGCAGGCGCTGAC
>NZ_JBFUBY010001511.1:0-390 GCF_056405515.1 Polaromonas sp. P1_G2 | reverse complement strand
ATTTCCGCTTCCCCAAGGATTTCTCCAATTTCGTCTATCTCAGCCAGATTCAGCAGGGCCTGGCGATCAAGACGGCGGTGGAATATTGGCGGTCGCTGAAGCCGCATTGCATGGGCACGATCATCTGGCAGCTCAACGACACCTGGCCCGTGGCCTCCTGGGCAAGCCTCGACTACGGCGGCAACTGGAAGGCCATGCATTACCAGGCGCGACGTTTCTTCGCGCCGGTGGCGCTGTTTGCCATCCCATCACCGAGTGGTGACGTGCTCGATATGGTGATGATTAATGATATTGAAGACAATATCGAGATCGGGGCGGCCTTCTATACGGTCTCGCTCGACGGCAAGGCGTCGCCGCTGCAATCGGCCAAGGCCACCTGCCGTCCCGACA
>NZ_JBFUBY010001510.1:0-390 GCF_056405515.1 Polaromonas sp. P1_G2 | reverse complement strand
GGGTAGGGCCCGTGCGGGCGGCTCAATCGTTCACGACTTTATCGCCGCCGCCTTGGCTGGCACTCCGACGCTTGGACGGACGATACGAAGCGGGGGGTCTTGATAATGTTTGTCCCGAGAACAAAATAGGAACAGTCTACAGAAAGAATGCGCCCCATGATCCAGTCTGCTCTCTTCGATGGTCCGGCACCGCACAGCCAACATGTCGAGGCAGGCTTTCGCGGATGCGCTCCCATTCGCTCGCCCCGGCGACACGGAGCAATCTTCGAGGATCTCGTGCCAAACGCTGATGTTCTGCGGGGTCGGCTGTTGTTGGCACAAGGTTGAGTGACATGTGGTTCGGAGGGATCGCGATACAGAGCCGCATACGATTGCCGCCGCCGCCATCGG
>NZ_JBFUBY010001509.1:0-391 GCF_056405515.1 Polaromonas sp. P1_G2 | reverse complement strand
GGCTTGGATCTGCTCCCAGAGCGACCGTTCCGCCGGCCCCTGGAAGTCGCCGATCGGCACGTTGACGGTCAGCTTCTYGCCGTCCTTGACACGGAAACCGTTGACGTCCCTGTCCTTCCAGCCGGCTTCGTCGAGCAGCTTGTTGGCCTTGTCGGCATCGTAGTCGTAATAGCTTTTGAAATCCGGCGAGGCGAATGGCGTCACGGCGCTCAGCGGCCCGGGCGCGCGCTTGTAGCGGCCGAAGAACACGCTGTCGAGCGCACCCTGGATATCGGCCGAGCGGACGAAGGCCTCACGGACGCGGATGTCGTTGAACGGCGCCCGCTTGGTGTTGAGCGCCGCATTGGTGGGATTGCCCGGCCGATCCTTGACGATCAGCGTCAGATTGGGG
>NZ_JBFUBY010001508.1:0-391 GCF_056405515.1 Polaromonas sp. P1_G2 | reverse complement strand
TTCTAGGATTGCGGAACGCGGGCGCAATCTTCTCCGGTAACGATCGTTTGCCGAACCTGAGGTTTCGGCTTTGCCGGTGTCGACTTAGGCAAGATCTTCCGAAGCAAGAAGCAAAGAGGCGCATCAAAAACGCCCTCAACAGGCGTGCGTCTGTCATTGAATATGTAAATAACGTATGTATAAATTAGCTCAATAAGGGTCAAAAACAAGTTCTCCATGTCGAAGCAGCGCATCTGTGGAGGTATTTATGGCAGACATACCTGGAAATTCGACAACGGCTGCGTCCATGGATGTCGACGGTGAGCCATTCCACAGCAGTATCGAGAAATCGGGCGATAGTGATTGGATCAAGGTCCATCTCGATGCAGGGCAGAGCTATTCGTTCAATCTC
>NZ_JBFUBY010001507.1:0-391 GCF_056405515.1 Polaromonas sp. P1_G2 | reverse complement strand
AGCAGCGCCATCTTGCCAAGCAGGCTGACAAGAAGGCTGGCGGCTAACCCTTCCACAATGGCAGACCAAAATCCCCGGCAACGGCGGGATCGGCGGTATAGATCGGCATGCCCATCGCCATCAATTGCTTGAGCATGGCGCTGTCCTTGCCGACATGCTTGCGCTCGAGGTTTTCGGCATTATAGACATGCCCGGTCGAATTGGGATTGATGCCGGAGAGGATCACCGCACGGGCGCCGCTGTGCAGCGCCAGGAGAACGGCGATGATACCATTCGAATATTTGGTCGAGGCGTCGAGCTCGAAATTGAGTTCGCCGGTGACGGTGCGCACCAGGGCGACACGCCGGTAACGGTCGATCAGGGTCAGGTTGGCATAGCTGTAGCCCATAGC
>NZ_JBFUBY010001506.1:0-391 GCF_056405515.1 Polaromonas sp. P1_G2 | reverse complement strand
GGGTGCTGTCTTCACTATGCGTTCAAGGCACTTTGGCTGTTCATCTTCGCACGTGCCTTTCGAAACGATTTCACGTCCGGAAAGCGTGCTCTATTTCCTGAGGTTCTTCTCCGGCATGTTGGCGTGGAAATGCGCGTAAATCTGCCGCGCCACGGTTTCTGAAATACCGGGCACGGAGAGCAGGTCGGGAATGCCGGCGCGCGACACGGCCTTGGCCGTACCGAAATGCTGCAGCAGCGCCCGCTTGCGCATCGGGCCGATGCCGGACACTTCATCGAGCGGGTTCTTGACCATTTCCTTCTTGCGCCGGGCGCGGTGCGAGCCGATAGCGAAACGGTGCGCCTCGTCGCGCAGGCGCTGGATGAAGTAAAGCACGGGGTCGCGCGGCGGC
>NZ_JBFUBY010001505.1:0-391 GCF_056405515.1 Polaromonas sp. P1_G2 | reverse complement strand
CCACCGCATCGAGCCGGTCGCCCAGGCGGCGGATCACCGTCTGCGCATAGCGCTGGAAGGCATAGGCCGTCGAGCGCGCCGTCCATCCGCCGTCGCCCATCAGCGTCAGCGGCAGGTCCCAATGGTAAAGCGTGGCAAAAGTCTTGATGCCGCGCGCCTTGCAGCCGTCGACGAGGCGGTCGTAGAAATCCAGGCCCTTTTCGTTCAGCGGGCCGGTGCCATCGGGATAGATGCGCGGCCAGGCGATCGAGAAGCGATAGGCTTCGACGCCGAGTTCCTTGATCAGGTCGAGGTCTTCATCCAGGCGGTTATAGTGGTCGCAAGCGATGTCGCCATTGTCGCGGTTATACACCCGGCCAGGCATGTTGCAGAAGGCGTCCCAGATCGACGG
>NZ_JBFUBY010001504.1:0-391 GCF_056405515.1 Polaromonas sp. P1_G2 | reverse complement strand
GTCCCCAGGTGGCGATGCGGTTGAAATATTCGATCGAAAACAGGGCGGTCGACAGTCCACCGATCAGTGAGGTCATGAACACGCCGGCCATGAAGCGGGCAGCCGGCATCAGCCGGCGCAACAGCGGAATTCCGCTGATCGGTGTCACGGACTGCATTCGCCGCTGCAGCGTGGAATATCCGGTCACAAGTGCCAGCGTGGCGGCATAGGACATCTGGAAACCCGGCCCGATCATCGCAGATGGCGAGGCGACTGCGATGACGATGGCGGAAAGCGCTATGTTGCGCAGACTGATCGACGGCCGGTCGAAAAATACCGCCGTGAGCATGATCGCCATCATGATATAGGCGCGCTCGGCCGATACGGAAAAGCCGGAGATCAGATAATAAAG
>NZ_JBFUBY010001503.1:0-391 GCF_056405515.1 Polaromonas sp. P1_G2 | reverse complement strand
GAGCAGACCTGGCCATAGAGATCGCCGGAAAAATCGAAGAGCACGGTCTCCAGCAGGGCAGAGCCGTTATCGGTCACGGTCGGCCGATAACCGAAACTCGCCACGCCATCATAGAGCGCGCCGTCGGCGGTGCGGAAGCGAACGGCATAGATGCCAGGGCGCAACTGCGTCTCCGGCGGCAGTGCCATATTCGCGGTCGGGAAGCCCAGCGTGCGGCCGAGCTTCGCACCATGGATCACTTCCGCCTGCACCGTGTAACGATAGCCGAGCAGGCCGGCGGCCTCAGAGACATCACCTTCGGCGATCCGCTCTCGGATATGGGTCGAAGAGACGACGTAGGTATTTTCGTCGCGAAAGGCGTCGAGAAGCTGGACGCCGAACCCGTGCCGGC
>NZ_JBFUBY010001502.1:0-391 GCF_056405515.1 Polaromonas sp. P1_G2 | reverse complement strand
AAGGAAGACCGGGCGGAAAGATGGTTTCGTCAAGCCATGTTGACGGGTGATCTCCGGGCCGCGGCAACCGAGGCGTCGGAGAGCGCCTGCCTTTGCCCGGTCCGCACGACGTCCGGATCATAGCTTTTGCGCGCAAACACCTCGCGCACCATCGGTGCGAAGAAGTCGAGTGGCCGTGGCGTGAAGGTGGGGTCGAAACTGGATTGGTCCCATTTCTCGCAGAATGTCGCGCAGTCGTCGAAATACTGGCTGTCCTGATAGCTGYCGCGCTTGTTCGGATTGGCTCCGACATGCGCGCCATAATAGAGGAGCTGGAAGTCGCCATGCTTTTCGACCACCCAGGAACATTGTTCGCGCACGAACGGACGCAGGATGGCGGCAGCATATTCGT
>NZ_JBFUBY010001501.1:0-391 GCF_056405515.1 Polaromonas sp. P1_G2 | reverse complement strand
AACCAAAACCATCAGTAGCATCTCGGATCTGTCAAGCCTGACCTTGACGAGCAGCAACGACACCATCACGATCACCGATGGCGTCAGCGGTAACATCGACCTCGACACCGGCAATGACAAGCTGACGCTCAAGGGCGACGGTAACAATGTTACGCTGTCGAACACGGAAACGGTGATTGCCGGATCGGGCAGCGACATCATCACCCTCGCCGACGCCAACACCGACGTTGTCAACGGTGGTGCCGACGACGACACGCTCAACTTCGGAACCGCTGGCGGCACAGTCACGGTCTCGAATATCGAGGTGATCGCTGGCAATACAGGTACTGACAACGTTGTCTTTGGCGGGGCTGCCAATGGCGTTGACATCGACCTGGGCGCCGGCAACGAC
>NZ_JBFUBY010001500.1:0-391 GCF_056405515.1 Polaromonas sp. P1_G2 | reverse complement strand
GATAGGCGGAGATCACCGCGTCGTTCGATTTGATTTCGGACGGGGTGCCCTCGGCCAGGTTGCGGCCCAGGTGGAAGACCACGATCCGGTCGCAAAGGCTCATCACCAGACCCATGTGATGCTCGATGAGAAGAATGGAGAGGTTGCGGCTGCGCCTGATCCTGTCGACCAGCGCCCCGAATTCGTGGACCTCGCCATGCGTCAGCCCGCCGGCTGGCTCGTCGAGCAGAAGTATTTTCGGCTCGGCCGCGAGCGCCCGGGCGATTTCCATCCGCTTCTGCAAGGGATAGGGAAGCGATCCCGCCGCGCGAGACGCGAGGTTCGCCATGCCGACCTCTTCCAGGACGGCAAGCGCCTTTTCGCGCGCGGAGCATTCACTCGCCCTTGCGCC
>NZ_JBFUBY010001499.1:0-392 GCF_056405515.1 Polaromonas sp. P1_G2 | reverse complement strand
ATCATCAACAAGGCCTTCCGCATGCAGGAATATCTGCGCTCGCGGGGCGTTATTTCGGACCTGGTGATCATCAATGATCGCGGCGCCACCTATGCGCAGGATGTGCAGCACGCCATCGATTTCATGTGCGAGAATGCGCGGCGGCGCGGCCTGGCCTCGGGTCCGTCGCAACATATATTCTCCGTGCGTCGCGACCTGATCGACGACAATGCCTACAATGCGCTGGTTGGCGCGGCGCGCATCCTGCTCCATACCCGTAACGGCTCCATCTCCGAGCAGATCGACAGGCTCGAACGTCTGTCGGATGGCGATCATGCCGATATTGCCGTGCCGGTCGAGCCCAAGCTGCGCGGCCGCAAGCTGGCGGCACCCACTAAACCTGAGCCCAGGAT
>NZ_JBFUBY010001498.1:0-392 GCF_056405515.1 Polaromonas sp. P1_G2 | reverse complement strand
GGCAATGGTCATGGACGTTCCGCCCGCTGGAGCATGTCTGCCGAAATTCGGGTCCCGGTTAAGAGACAAGACATGCATAGAAACAAGAAGCCAAAGCTACGCTCTGCTCGTGGTCACGCGAAAAGGGCGGCTGTCTCCAGCCGCCCTTCCATTCCATGGTTCCGATCAGCCGCCGATGGCCTGCTTGCGGACGTCGACGATGGCATTGTAGAACTCGTGCTTGACCGGGACGTAGCCCTTGAAGTCGCCGCCTTCGATCGCGGTGAAGCAAGCATGGTCCTTGGCCGGCAGTGCGGTGAAGAAGGCGGCCAGCTTGGCCTGCCATTCCGCACCGAGTTCGTTGCGGACAACCAGCGGGCCGTTCGGGATCATCGGCGAACGCCAGACTTCAA
>NZ_JBFUBY010001497.1:0-392 GCF_056405515.1 Polaromonas sp. P1_G2 | reverse complement strand
GGCCTGAAGACCCATGAGCTGAACCTCGGCCTCGGCGTCCGCTTCTGATCACAATCGATCGATATCCCATCTCCAGGCCCCGTCTGCCAAAGGCGGGGCCTGTTGTTTGCAGCTCGCTCGGGTCATTCCCCATTGGTGAGAGACCGGAACTTTCACATCCTGCTTGGGTTTATCCTTCGTCCCGTTAAAGGGAGAAAGGATTGCATCATGGCAAAATATCTCGACAATCCCGACGGTTATTTTCGTGCGCGGCGCGAAGAAGACCAGGACGCGCCGGTGACCCTCACCGCAACCGAAGCGCGGCAGGGCAGTTGGGGCAAACCCGTGCTCTACGTCCTGGTTTGCGGCCTTATCCTGGCGATGATCGCCTGGTGGGGCGCCGAATATTATGG
>NZ_JBFUBY010001496.1:0-392 GCF_056405515.1 Polaromonas sp. P1_G2 | reverse complement strand
GAGCAGGAATATGCGGTTATCACCGAGGGGCAGCGGAGCCAGAAGTGGATTGAGGGACACAGCATCCGCCTGCGGCTCCATCTGGTGCCGTTCTTCGGCGCCATGGGCCTCTCGGAAATCAACGCCGGTACGGTCCAGGACTATCGAGTTGAGAGGATCACGAAGGCAAAGGACGGCAAGGCGCCGGCACGCAGCACCCTTCATGACGAGGTCGGCACCCTCCGGCAGGTGTTGAAGACGGCCATCCGTCACCAGTGGCTTAAGCATCTGGCCGACCTGTCACCGCCTTATAAGACCCAAGGCAAGATCGTCCACCGGCCCTGGTTCAGCCCCGCCGAGTACAAGCAGCTTTACGAGGCCTCCCGCGAGAACGCCAAGCAGCCGAAGAACTC
>NZ_JBFUBY010001495.1:0-392 GCF_056405515.1 Polaromonas sp. P1_G2 | reverse complement strand
GTCCCCGGCCCCGCCGGTCATGGTATTGTTGCCGGCACCGCCGTCGATGACGTTGTTGCCGTCGCCACCATCGATCGTATCGTTGCCGTCGCCGCCGTTGATCGTGTCGTTGCCGGCTGCGCCGGTCAAATGATCATCGCCGGTGCCGCCCGCGAGCACATCATTGCCGTCGCCACCCGCCAATGTATCGTTGCCATCGCCACCCGACAGGCTGTTATTGGCAGCGTCGCCGGTGATCGTGTCGTTACCGACAGAGCCAAAGATATTCTCGACATTGTGGAACGTCACATCGCCGCCATAGACGCCGAGATCGATGTCTCCACCGAGTGCGATCGTGAAACCGGAACCACGGCTCAGGTGCAACGTGTTGTCACCGTCGCCACCGTCAACGT
>NZ_JBFUBY010001494.1:0-392 GCF_056405515.1 Polaromonas sp. P1_G2 | reverse complement strand
GGTTAAAGGACGTGATCACCAATAGACAGAAGCCATGCCTCATTCCCATTCCGCCCATCCGCATATGATCCGCGGCTTGATGATCATGGCATTCGCAATGCTCCTGCTGCCCTGCATGGATGCGATCGCCAAATACATGCCGCTCGCCGATGTGTTCGCCATCTATTTCGTCGAACCGTTCATTCTGACGGCAATGTCGGCGCTATTCCTCGGCGAAACAGTCGGCTGGCGGCGCTGGATGGCCATTCTTATCGGTTTCGGCGGAGCGATGATCGTCATCCAGCCGAGTTTTGCGATTTTTGGCGTCAAGGCCTTGCTGCCGGTCGTCTGCGCCTTTCTCTACGCGATTTATCTGTTTCTCAACCGCGCCATCGGCGATGCCGATCCGCCAC
>NZ_JBFUBY010001493.1:0-392 GCF_056405515.1 Polaromonas sp. P1_G2 | reverse complement strand
GTTCAAGGGCGTGTTCCAGATCGACAAGGCGATCGGGCGCTCGAAGGTGGAGTTTTCGCTGCTGCCGGCGAGCGTCACGGCCGCCGATCCGCGCATCGAGGAATTCATCAAGTCCGAACCGGTCTTCGACGTCGCCGAGCATCCGACGGTGAGCTTCAGATCCACCACCGTGGCACGCACGGGCGGCAACAGCGCCAGCATCGACGGCCAGCTCTCGGCCAAGGGCGTCACGCGACCGACGAAGTTTTCGATCACCTTCAAGGGACAGCAAGGCAAAATGTTGAAATTCCACGTCACCGGCAAACTGTCGCGCGCCATGTTCAACATGGATGTCGGCACGCCGATCTATTCCAATATGGTTGTCTTGGACATGGATCTGGTCGGGCAGAAGA
>NZ_JBFUBY010001492.1:0-392 GCF_056405515.1 Polaromonas sp. P1_G2 | reverse complement strand
CTTTTAACCGTTCCGCGATCGACGCCGGAAGAATGTTGAGGAGTAGGGATTCGGCGCGCTGGTATTCACGCGACAATGCCCGCTGGCTCTTCCTCAACGCCTCGTTCGCCGATTGTAATTTCTCGTTGAGTTGGCGCTCTCTCTCTTCCAGGAGCGTCATTTCATAAGCCTTCTGTTGAAGCCGCTGCTTGTTGTCGCGTTCAGCAGTGGTGTCAAGGAAGAGCAGCCACACGCAGGCATTGCCGGCAAAAAGATGAAGGTCCGCGACACGCCCGCTGGGCAGTTCGACCATGGCCATATGATATGGAAGGTCCGGGCAAGGCAGCAAACCTTCCATAAACTCGAGCTGGTCGGCAACAGGCTTGCCAATGCGAAGCGATGAGAGCCCGTAA
>NZ_JBFUBY010001491.1:0-393 GCF_056405515.1 Polaromonas sp. P1_G2 | reverse complement strand
GAGGAGTCCATCGAGGCGGCCGCGGAAGCCGAGCCGACCGAGGAACGCGGCCTATTCGCCTTCGCCGACACTTTCCCGCAGATAAACTCCAAAAAGCCGCCGGCAAAGACCGAACCGCTCCAGCCCGAGCCGCATTATCACGGCCACCGCGAACGGCTGCGCACGAAATTCCGCGAACTCGGCGACACCGCACTCGCAGATTACGAACTGCTGGAACTCCTGCTCTTCCGCCTGATTCCGCGCCGCGACACCAAGCCCGTCGCCAAAGCCTTGCTCGAACGCTTCGGCACGCTTGCCGGCGTCTTCGGCGCACCGCAGCATTTGCTGGAGGAAGTCAACGGCATCGGCGAAGCGGTCGCGGCCGACATCAAGCTGGTTTCCGCCGTCGCGCAC
>NZ_JBFUBY010001490.1:0-393 GCF_056405515.1 Polaromonas sp. P1_G2 | reverse complement strand
GTGCTGTTAAACCACTTTACTGTTCCAACCTTCATAGTGATTTCCTTTCAATAGCTGAAGTTGCCGCGACAAGGATTTGCCGCTGCGTCGAGTCATGAGAGGAAATCTGGAGAGCTGGGCTCGAACAAACGTCGCAAGCAAAAGTCGATGCACATATGTAACCACTATCTTTGGCCGAAACAAGGCCGAAGGGAAATAAACTAAGCCGGTTCCGGAAAGTGTCCTACGGTTTTCCGACAAAGACCGGCGACAAAACAAGGGACTCCAAGCGGATGAATCACTGGCTTGCCAACGAAAGTCTGCTTAGTGGCGCGTGCCGAGCATCAGGCGCGCAAGTGCTTTGCCTGCCTCCTCTGCTGATGGTTCCGCCAGTGTTCCGATCAACTCCATCAG
>NZ_JBFUBY010001489.1:0-393 GCF_056405515.1 Polaromonas sp. P1_G2 | reverse complement strand
CGGTATAGCTGATCATGAAATATTTGACGCCGCGTTCCTTGGCCCAAGCCTCGAGATTGTCAGTCATTCGTAGTTCCCCATTCTTTGCCGGAGGGGCTTTTGCCCCTTCATTCAAAAGGGCCGCACCAGTGCTCGGTGCGGACCGAATTCGCATGGGTCGACGATCGCCGGCATACGCCTCATCAAAGCGTGTCAGGCAAACGCCGCCCGGTTGGTTCTCACGTCAGAAGCTCCCCCTGCCCGGATACCAATTCGTGCCGGCCAGCGGCACCTGGGCCATGGCGGCAGCCTCCATCGTCAGCGCGCAGAGATCTTCCGGTTCGAGATTGTGGAGATGGTTCTTGCCGCAGGCGCGCGCGATCGTTTGCGCTTCCAGCGTCATGACCTTGAGAT
>NZ_JBFUBY010001488.1:0-393 GCF_056405515.1 Polaromonas sp. P1_G2 | reverse complement strand
GAAGAACACATTCGGGAACGGTCGTTCCCGGCGATAGCCGCGAGACGCCTTGATCATGCTCATGACATTGCGGACGGCACAGGCAGCCGGCTTGGGACGGTAGTCATAGGTATAGAGACCGAAATTGTCTTCCAGCTCAGTGGTATTCTGCCCTTGGTCCTTGAGCTGGTAGATCCAGGCGCCCTTGACCCAGGGCGTAGCCGCTGACCATAACAGGAATTGGGCGATATTGTCCGCCGCTGCCTGCTTGCTGATGACACAGCCAGAAACCGGCGTGGGCCAGCCGAATTCCGTTACATAGACGGGGATTTCGGCTCCTGTTCCGAGCTTGCCGAGCACGTCGTGCAATGCATCCAACTGGCCGATCGCTTGCGTCGCGGTGCGGTCATCCAG
>NZ_JBFUBY010001487.1:0-393 GCF_056405515.1 Polaromonas sp. P1_G2 | reverse complement strand
GTCCACGGTCGCCGACGCACGTCCGAATTGGCGTCATGGCTGGAATCATAGCGGCATGCACCACGGCTGGAACCATAGTGGATGGCGCGGCGGCTGGCATCACGGTTGGCGCCATGGTGGTTGGCATCGCGGACGTTGGGGCTGGCGTGGCGGTTACTGGGGCGGTCCGCGCCTGGTTATCGGCGTCGGTCCCGGCGCGTGCTACGTCAAGAAAGTTCGCCACCTCGACCACGGGCATGTGTGGGTAAGTCGCGTTCGCGTCTGCCGCTAAATCTGGCTCAGCCCGGCCTACATCAAGTCGGGCGCTCGCAGAGGAATCGCCGATAGGAACATTGAGTTTCTGTCGGCGTTGCCGCACATGAGAGATAATCAAGGACCTGGTCAGCCTTTCAT
>NZ_JBFUBY010001486.1:0-393 GCF_056405515.1 Polaromonas sp. P1_G2 | reverse complement strand
GCCCTTCGCAACGAGGATGCCGTGCTGGAAGCTGCAAAGGTGGTATTCAAAACCTCCGGGGTCGATGCACCAGTCAGGGAGATCGCGTCCAAAGCAGGCGTTGGGGTTGGCACACTTTACCGACGTTTCCCAAATCGATCTGACTTGGTGGCAGCAGTGTTTCGCCGGGAAGTTGACAGCTGTGCCGCGCAAGCTGCCTTGCTGGCGTCCGCGCATTCCCCTGACCAGGCACTCATCGCCTGGCTGAAGCACTACACGGATTTCATAAGCACCAAACGGGGTCTCGCAGCCGCATTGCATTCAGGCGATCCGGCTTTCGATGCCCTGCCTGGCTATTTCAGGTCGAGTTTTGAACCGGCTCTCAAAACGCTGCTTAACGCGGCGGCGGAAGCC
>NZ_JBFUBY010001485.1:0-394 GCF_056405515.1 Polaromonas sp. P1_G2 | reverse complement strand
TCAGCCAGCCGTCACCGCTCTGTCGATGATCTTTCCGACCCAGGCCCGTCGAAAAGTGATATTGTCGGTTGCTGTCACGGCCATTTCGCCCACGCGTCACAGAAGGGCGCTAAGTTGCCGCTGATGTCGTTCCAGATCATTTTACCGCGGGGTATCAAATGTGTTTCGAATGCCGAATGTCACAATTCAACCGTCGTCATTTTCTCTCCATGGCCAGTCTGGGCGCCGCAGCGCTCGCTCTGTCGCCGACGCTTTCCTTTGCTGCCACCGCTGAAAGCGCGCTTAGCCCAGACGAAGCCCTTGCCAGACTGCAGGCCGGCAATGCCAAATTCGTCGCCGACGCCAATGCCTGTGCTGCCCATCTCGCCGAACGCCGCAGCGAAACCGCTAAGGG
>NZ_JBFUBY010001484.1:0-394 GCF_056405515.1 Polaromonas sp. P1_G2 | reverse complement strand
CTTATACCTTGGCCGAGATCAAGCATTGGCTCGGCCTGTTCCTCCGGCGCTTCTTTGCCAACCAGTTCAAGCGCTCGACGCTACCCAATGGCCCGAAGATCACTTCGGGCGGCTCGCTTTCGCCGCGTGGCGACTGGCGGATGCCGTCGGATGCAAGTGCGGCGCTGTGGCTGAAGGAGCTCGCCGAGAATGTGCCGGATGCGTGAGCAAGAGGTCTGATGTGGCCCTTTAAGCAGTTTAACCGCGCTTGCAGACTTTGGCGGCGCGAAGCGCCGGGCGAATTGTAGCAGCCGTCACGTCTCGCCGAGGGTTGACCTCGGGCGCGAACCGTTCATTTATGCCTCACCGCGTCTCCCGGTTTGATCAGGGAGGCGCCAAGCAGGCAGTGGAGGAG
>NZ_JBFUBY010001483.1:0-394 GCF_056405515.1 Polaromonas sp. P1_G2 | reverse complement strand
GTTCATAGAACGCGCGGATTCGTTTGCGGCGCCGCGCGGCCTTCCGACCGGCGAGCTTGCTTCGCTTCAAAACGAAATCGATGGGCTTGTTCGGGCGTACCGCCTGCATAGTCTCATGCGTATTCGAAGTGCCCGCAATGGTTCGCTTCGCGCAATTGGCAGGGTTCGCGATGGAACCGCATTGTTCTCCTCGCAGGTCTGTGAAGCGAATTTGCCGCCTTGGTTGCGCCCCTAGGATCGGACAAGCGTGACGCCCCACATGTCCTTCTCCTACAGCGGCAGGACGTGGAGGTTGGGTCCGAGAGCGATCGCCATGCCCTTCAATGGGATTGATCGAGCGCGTGCGGTGAAGGCCCGTGCATTTGGGGCTTTTCCAACCGTCCGGGAGCAACAA
>NZ_JBFUBY010001482.1:0-394 GCF_056405515.1 Polaromonas sp. P1_G2 | reverse complement strand
GCGCGATCCAGGTTTCGTTCGACTTCGGCTTCACATTGTGCAGGCTTTGCCAGCGGGCGCGAAAAATGCCGACCACCATCTGCGGATTTTCGCGATGGGTCACCGACTCCAAAACCTTCTGGGTGACTTCCAGCACCAGTCCTCCGGCGGCGACGGTGCGGGCAGCGGCTTTCTCGACCAGCGGCTTGCCCTTGCCCTCCTTGGAATAGATCAGCGTCTCGATCTTCCAGCCGGTTTCCAGCGCGTCGAGGACAAGCTTCAGCCCCTCGGCCATGAAGGTGCCCGAGGCCTCTCGGTTCTTCTTCTGGCTGAGCGCCTTGATGTCCTTGATGATCGGATTGGCAAGCGAGGTGATTTCCTTCACCTGTCCGGGCCGGCGCGGACCGTCGTCGTC
>NZ_JBFUBY010001480.1:0-394 GCF_056405515.1 Polaromonas sp. P1_G2 | reverse complement strand
GGAAATCAAGGCGCTGGTCAGCACGTCTTCCCAGCATGTCGAGCGCGGCGTGGCCCTGGTCGATCGCACCGGCACAGCCTTGGAAAGCATCATCGTCGAAATCAACAACATCGCCCAGCTGATCGACAATATCGCCCATTCCGCCCAGGAACAGTCGACCGGCATCAACGAGATCAACAGCGCCGTCAGCCAGATGGACCGGATGACGCAGCAGAATTCGACCATGGTGCAGGAAACCGCCAATTCCAGCGTGGCGCTCTCCGATCAGGCAGCCCAGCTCTCACAACTTGTCGGTCTGTTCAAGCTGTCGTCGGGTGCGCCGAGCCATGCGCCGGCACGCCGGGCGGCCTAAAAGACAACGACGCCGCCTCCACGACAGGAAGCGGCGTCCAGC
>NZ_JBFUBY010001479.1:0-395 GCF_056405515.1 Polaromonas sp. P1_G2 | reverse complement strand
GCGCAGTCAACGTGCGCACCGGCAATTTCGAGTATTTCGACACCACAACCCATGACATCCGCCCCGAACATATCATGGCGAGCGGCGCGCTGCCGCCGGGGTTCCCGGCTGCAAGAATCGATGGCGAATATTATTGGGACGGTGGCCTGATCTCCAACACGCCCCTGCAATGGGTGCTCGACAGCTCCCCTCGCCAGGACACGCTGGCCTTTCAAGTCGACCTCTGGAGCGCGCGCGGCGAGTTTCCGCGTGACCTGGCCGGTCTCGACCTGCGGCAGAAGGATATCCGTTTCTCGAGCCGCACGCGTGCGGCAACAGATCAGTTCAAGCAGGAGCAACGTCTGCGTCGCGCCCTCGGCCATCTGGTGGAACTCGTCCCGCAAGAGGCCCTGCTG
>NZ_JBFUBY010001478.1:0-395 GCF_056405515.1 Polaromonas sp. P1_G2 | reverse complement strand
TTACATGACCATGTCGTCGACATTTGCCGGCCGCGTGCCGACCGCGCCGTCGCGCTATTCGAATCCGAAGCTGGACGCAGTGTTCAAGGCCTTCCGCCAGGCAAAGACGGATGACGAGCGCAAGAAACTCTTCAACGAGGTCCAGGTGATCGTCGCCGACGATTTTCCGATGGTGCCKGTCTTYAACGGCCCGACCTGGTAYCAGTWTTCSAGCAARCGTTTCACCGGCTGGGTTACCAAGGACGATCCGGTGATGAACCCGGAAAACCATGACAACAACCGCATGCGCCTGATACATCTGCTGCGCCTGAAGCCTGTCCAATAAGCACGGCTGAAGGAAGCAGGGAATGTACATTTCCTCTCGGCGCCTCGGCGTCTACGCAGTGGCCTTGATC
>NZ_JBFUBY010001477.1:0-395 GCF_056405515.1 Polaromonas sp. P1_G2 | reverse complement strand
CCACTACTTTGCTCGTGATTGAAGACATTCACTGGGCCGACGATGCGACTCTGAACCTCATCCGCTATCTCGGAAGGCGCATTCGCCATACCCGCATCCTACTTGCGATGACGGCGAGAAATGACGATACGACCAGCCAGGCGCGGCTGCGGCAATTGCTGGCCGACATACCGCCTGCGCATTGGCTGCGGATCGCCGTCCCGGCGCTCACCAGGACAGCCGTCCTCGATCTGGCCGGCGAGCGCGGTCTCAACGGCGAAGCGATATTCCACGCCACCGGCGGCAACGCCTATTTCGTCACCGAACTTGTCGAGGCCGGCGAGTGCGAGCGCCTGCCTGCCACCATCCGCGATGCCATCCTGGCGCGCGCCGATACGCTATCCGCGGTCGACAGG
>NZ_JBFUBY010001476.1:0-396 GCF_056405515.1 Polaromonas sp. P1_G2 | reverse complement strand
AAATAGGCCTCGGTGACCTGGTCGCGGGTGAGCGACCTGGCGTTGCCCTCCAGCGCGATGCGGCCTTCGAGCATGCAGATGACGCGGCTCGCGACATTCATGGCGCGGGCGAGGTCCTGCTCGACCAGGATGATGGTCGTGCCGGATTTGATCAGGCCGTCGAGCGATTCATAGACGCGGTCGACGATCAGCGGTGAAAGACCAAGCGAAACTTCATCAAGCAGCAGGACATCCGGATTGCTCATCAGCGCCCGGCCGATGGCCGTGGCCTGCTGTTCGCCGCCGGAGAGATGGCCGGTCTGGTGGTTGATGCGCTTCTTCAGGTTGGGGAAGATGTCGAGGATCTTGTCGATCGACCAGTCGCCCTTGCGGCCGGCCATCGAGCCGAGCTTGAGA
>NZ_JBFUBY010001475.1:0-396 GCF_056405515.1 Polaromonas sp. P1_G2 | reverse complement strand
GATCAGTATAATGCCAGCTTTCGCGGCGACGGGTCGGCAGGCCGGCGGACTTGATGGCGCCGATCAGCGTCGAGCGCTGCGTCGTGACGGCAGTATCACCCGGCAGCGAGCCGATCGCGCCGCCGAAGGCATCCAGCAACGCGCTTTCCGCCGCCGTCAGCTTGATGGGAGTCTGAATGGTCATTTACGCCGCCTCGCCGATGATATCGGCATAGCCATTGGCCTCGAGCTCATGCGCGAGTTCCTTGGGACCGCTCTTGATGATCTGGCCCTTGTAAAGCACATGCACCGAATCCGGCACGATATGATCGAGCAGGCGCTGGTAGTGGGTGATCACGACGATGGCGCGGTCTGGCGAACGAAGCGCATTGACGCCGTCGGAGACGATCTTCAGCG
>NZ_JBFUBY010001474.1:0-396 GCF_056405515.1 Polaromonas sp. P1_G2 | reverse complement strand
GCCGGAAATCGTCACCGCGGTGGCGCTGCTGATCTTCTTCTCGCGCATCAAGATCTGGACCGGCTATTCCGGGCTCGGCTACCTGATCGCCGCCCACACGGCCTTCTGCATTCCCTTCGCCTACCTGCCTGTCAGGGCGCGGCTGGAGAATATGGACCTGACGCTCGAACGGGCTGCCGCCGACCTTTATGCGACACCCATCCAGGCGTTCCGCCACATCACCCTGCCGCTGCTCTGGCCCGGTATCATTGCCGGCTTCATGCTGGCCTTCGTCATCTCGCTCGACGATGTCGTGATCACGGAATTCGTCAAGTCGGGCGGGCAGGACACGCTGCCGACCTACATGCTCGGCCAGATTCGCCGCGCCACGTCGCCGGAGGTCAATGCCATTTCCAC
>NZ_JBFUBY010001473.1:0-396 GCF_056405515.1 Polaromonas sp. P1_G2 | reverse complement strand
GGACGAACAATAAATGCCCAATCTGCCATCGGAACGCGAAGGAGGCAGTCCCGCGCGAAGGCGACTTGTGGGAATTCATTTGTGATGATTGTGGTCGCTTCCGTATCACCGGTACAGCCGTCGAGATGGGGAAGCGCCGTTCAGTCGACGAAAGGAAGGCTGCACTTGCTCAAGCAGAGAGACGAGCCTCCAGGACTGGCGAGAAGCCCTTTGTTCGATCGGCAGACTTTCTTTGAAAGAGATATTGTTACGGGTCAGCAATTTTGCGGCGCCATGAGGTGTTTGGCCAGCAAACCCTGTGTCGGCCGTGCCTGACGGAGGAGATCCAGAGGTAGCGATAACCAAACCTTGACGGCCGCGAGTATTGTGGCAGGTTGCGCCGACAAACACCGGAGG
>NZ_JBFUBY010001472.1:0-396 GCF_056405515.1 Polaromonas sp. P1_G2 | reverse complement strand
GGCCCGTGCTGATGGACCCCTGGAAGGACGTCTATGCCCAGGAAAGCGACAAGCGCGTGCTGGCCGATTCGATCGGCGGTGCCGACGTCTTCCTCGGCCTTTCCGCTGCCGGCGTGCTGAAGCCGGAACTGTTGAAGGCCATGGCCGACAAGCCGCTGATTATGGCGCTTGCCAACCCCAATCCGGAGATCATGCCGGAAGCGGCGCGGGCCGTCCGCCCGGACGCGATGATCTGCACCGGCCGCTCGGACTTCCCCAACCAGGTCAACAATGTGCTGTGCTTCCCCTATATCTTCCGCGGCGCGCTCGATTGCGGCGCCCGGACGATCAACGAAGCGATGAAGATGGCGGCGGTGAGGGCGATTGCCGGGCTGGCGCGCGAGGAAGTTAATGAAG
>NZ_JBFUBY010001471.1:0-396 GCF_056405515.1 Polaromonas sp. P1_G2 | reverse complement strand
ACCATCACGCTCGTCACCCAGAGGCTGCCGGCCGTGCTGCTGCCGGGATCGCGGGAGTAGTGCGGCTTTTCAGGTAYGGTGTCGTCGGCTGAGACCTTGATCACCGCCGAGCGGCCATAGAGGYCGTAGTGAAGGTTGACCGCGACCACCAGCGGCTGCTCGTAGGCGCGGCAGACGGAAACCGGAACCGGATTGACCAGCGCGCCATCGACCAGCATGCGGTTGCTGCAGCGGACCGGCTCGAAAATGCCGGGGAGCGCGTAGGATGCACGCAGTGCGGTGATCAGCGAACCGGATTCGATCCAGACTTCGTGCCCGGTCCTCAGTTCGGCTGCGACGGCAACGAAAGGCCTGCCGAGGCTCTCTATCGAAATACCTTCGAGATGCTCCTGCATG
>NZ_JBFUBY010001470.1:0-397 GCF_056405515.1 Polaromonas sp. P1_G2 | reverse complement strand
CCTTGATGACGCGCGCCGTATAGGCCGGGCCGCCCCGTTCCTTGTTGGGGAAAATTTTCGCGACAACGCGGTCGCCGATTCCGGCGACAGGCGCCTTGGTCTTCGAGCGCTCGCCGCCTGAAGACTGACGGATCAGCACCGCGGGCGCGACACCGCCATCTTCAGGCCATTCTGCCGGACGGCCGATCAGTTCGCCGGTCGTGTCGCGCATGGTGATATCGAGCACGGTGACCGGCGGCAAAGTGCCCGGCCGCTTCAACGCCTTGCGATCCTTCTCCAGCATGCCGTCGTCTTCGAGCGCGCGCAGCGCCGCTTTCAGCTCAACCCGCGTATCGCCCTTAAGGCCGAAGGCCTTGGCGATGTCGCGCTTGTTGGCGCGATCGGGATTGTCCTGGAT
>NZ_JBFUBY010001469.1:0-397 GCF_056405515.1 Polaromonas sp. P1_G2 | reverse complement strand
GAGCCATCGAGCGTCAGGCAACCACCAAGTTTACCGCGCTGAACAAGAAGGTCGGCATCGATTATGCACTGGTCGATATCACCAAACAGGTCGCGACCTATTTCGATTATTCGATCCTGAATTCGCTTGAGAAGGGCTTTGGTGGCGGCAGGGGTAGTGCGCCGCTCACGCCGCTCGGGATCGGTGACGTGGTTGAGGTTACGATCTTCGAAGCGCAGGCCGGTGGCCTCTTCATCCCTGACGATGCGGGAGCTCGTCCCGGCAACTATATTACGCTGCCAGCACAGACGGTCGACAGGAATGGAACGATTTCCGTTCCCTATGCGGGCGCGATCCGGGCGGCAGGTCGCCCCGTTGGCGAAGTTCAGACCGACATCGAAAAGCGCCTTGCCAACCG
>NZ_JBFUBY010001468.1:0-398 GCF_056405515.1 Polaromonas sp. P1_G2 | reverse complement strand
CGCAGGCGCCGTGGCGGAGGCCGCGGCCCGGCTCGGCATTCCCATCATCCACCTATCAACCGACTACGTGTTCGCCGGCGACAAGCACGCCCCCTATGTCGAAACCGACCCGACCGGGCCGACCTCGGCCTACGGGCGCTCGAAACTCGAAGGCGAACGGCGCGTGCTCGGCGCGACCGGCAATCACGCCATCCTGCGCACCGCCTGGGTCTATTCGCCGTTCGGCGCCAATTTCGTCAAGACGATGCTTCGGCTCGCTGAAACGCGCGACACGTTGCGCGTGGTGGCCGACCAGCAAGGCCAGCCGACCAGCGCCCTCGACATCGCCGATGCGGTGATCGCGGTGGCGCGGCGGATGACGGCCGACGCCGATCCGTCGCTGCGCGGCATCTTCCATC
>NZ_JBFUBY010001467.1:0-398 GCF_056405515.1 Polaromonas sp. P1_G2 | reverse complement strand
GCCGCGCCCGTCGTCGGTGACGACGATCCGCAGCAGAGCAGGCGTTGCCTCGATCTTCACCTCGATACGCTGAGGACCGGCATGCCGCACGGCATTGTTGATCGCCTCCTGCGCAATGCGATAAAGCGCCGTCAGGATACGTTCCGGCAAGGCTTCCGCCGCCCCGCCGGATTCATCATGCATCCTCACCGCGATCGACGGCACCGCGCGGCTGACGCTGCGGTTGAGATGCGCCTCGATCGCGTCGCGCAAGCCGAAGAGTTCCAGCACGCTCGGCCGCATGTCGTCGACGATATGGCGCAGCTCGGTCAGGCAATTGACGACTTCGCCTTCCAGTTCCGCGAGTTGCGAGACGCCGGCAATGCCGTTGCGGTGCATCGCCGAGACCTGCCGTACGA
>NZ_JBFUBY010001466.1:0-398 GCF_056405515.1 Polaromonas sp. P1_G2 | reverse complement strand
GACGGCGGGTATGCACCGCTTGTCCCATGTCCTGCGCCTGCCGGAGACGATCTCCGCGACCATCTCTCCCTGAGCCATGGCGCGATGGGCGAGCATCGGATCTCCCGTGACGTCGCCGATGGCGTAGACGCCGCGCATCGACGTCCGGCATTGATCGTCGATACGGATGAAGCGGCCGTTCATCTCGAGGTCCAGTTCCTCAAGACCGCATCCTTCGAGCCGCGCGCGACGTCCGACTGTGACCAGGATCTTCTCCGCCTCGATCGTTTCTTCGGCTTCATCCTTCTCGACGACGAGACCTTTGCCATTGGCTGCGAGGCCTTTGGCCTTGGTTTCGGTGAGGACGCGGACACCGAGCCTCTCAAGTTTCAACGCCACGGGTTTGGTCAGGTCGGCGT
>NZ_JBFUBY010001465.1:0-398 GCF_056405515.1 Polaromonas sp. P1_G2 | reverse complement strand
GACCAGCGCGGTGGAGAAATACATCCGCACACCTTCGAGATCGAGCAGTCCCACCGTGATCAGGTCGCCGGAATGCACGGTGTCGTGAAAGCTGAAGGACAGCCGCTGGATCTTCTCATAACAGGCGAGCCTGAGCTCGTAGCCGATATGGTGGCCGACCGCCTCGCTGTAATAGTTCTGCACCATGGTGAACAGGCCGCGCAGCACGCTCGCGCCGAGCAGCAGCAGCGCCGTGGTCAGCAACGCGGCCTCAGCTGCCTGCCCCGCCGCGCCGCCGGCTATCACGCCCTGCGTCTGGTCGACGGCATGGCCGAGGAGCCGCGGGATCATCAGCTGGAAAGTTGAGGCGACCAGCGTGGCGCCGATGGCGAAACCCGACTGCCAGGGGTGGCGGAAGG
>NZ_JBFUBY010001464.1:0-398 GCF_056405515.1 Polaromonas sp. P1_G2 | reverse complement strand
GCGAATACGCGCGTGCCGACCGCAACCAGACCGAACTCGCCATCCGGGCCGCGTCCGAGGCCTTGCCGCATTGGAGCCACAGCACCCCGCAGCGCCGCGCCGACGTACTCGACCAGATAGGCAGCGAGATCCTGGCGCGCAAGGATGAGCTGGGCATGCTGCTGGCGCGGGAAGAAGGAAAAACATTGCCCGAAGGTGTGGGCGAAGCGGCGCGGGCCGGCCAGATCTTCAAGTTTTTCGCGGGAGAAGCGCTGCGTGTGCAGGGCGAGACCATGACTTCGGTGCGGCCCGGCATCCAGGTCGACGTGACACGTGAACCCGTCGGCGTGGTGGGAATCATCGCGCCGTGGAATTTCCCGCTGGCGATCCCGGCCTGGAAGATCGCCCCCGCTTTGGCC
>NZ_JBFUBY010001463.1:0-398 GCF_056405515.1 Polaromonas sp. P1_G2 | reverse complement strand
GGTCATATATGGCTCCTGAGGTTCGCCGCAGTCTACGGATAGCAAAAAAGCCAGGCACTTGCCTGGCTTTCTATCAAACTCGGCGCGCCGATGCCAGTACATCCGTGGTCATCGTCAAGCCAAATTCCTGATCAGGCAGCCTGAAGCTGACCTGCGGACRTCTTGCCCGACTTCCGGTCGCGCTCCAGCTCGAAGCTGAGCTTCTGGCCTTCGACGATCGTGCGCATTCCTGCGCGCTCAACCGCGGAAATGTGGACGAAGACGTCCGCATCGCCGTTGTCAGGYTGRATAAAGCCGAAGCCCTTGGTGGARTTGAACCATTTAACTGTGCCRGTGRTCATRAYGAACCCTTTCATAGCATGTTGAAAATCCCGCCGCGCAGGAGCGCAACGGAGTGT
>NZ_JBFUBY010001462.1:0-398 GCF_056405515.1 Polaromonas sp. P1_G2 | reverse complement strand
GGCAGAGCTCTGCGGCTTCTCGCTCGCAGTCGCCGACGACAGCGCCACGCCCTCGGGCCAGATCACCCGCGCCTGCTATGTCCCGGTCGCGCATAAGAGCGGCCGCGGCGACCTGCTCGGCGGCGGATTGGTGGAAGGCCAGATTCCCGTGCGGCAGGCGCTTGAGGTCCTGAAGAGCCTGCTGGAGGATGACAGCGTCCTCATCATTGGCCAGAACATAAAATATGACTGGCTGGTGATGAAGCGCCACGGCATCGTCATCGCGCGCTTCGACGACACGATGCTGATGAGCTATGTGCTCGACGGCGGCAGCAACACCACCCATGGCATGGATTCGCTCTCTGATCGCTGGCTGGGGCATAAGCCGGTCGCATATAAAGAGGTCACCGGTTCCGGCA
>NZ_JBFUBY010001461.1:0-399 GCF_056405515.1 Polaromonas sp. P1_G2 | reverse complement strand
GTGCTGCCCAAGGTGACCTCCGGCGAATGGCTGTCCGCCTTCGCACTGTCGGAAAAAGAGGCCGGTTCCGACGTTGCCGCCATGGCCTGCGCCGCCCGCGCCGACGGTGACTCCTATGTCCTCGACGGCGAAAAGACCTGGATTTCCAATGGCGGTATCGCCGATGTCTACACCGTCTTCGCCCGCACCGGCGAAGCGCCGGGCACCCGCGGCATTTCCGCTTTCGTGGTATTTGCCGATGACCCCGGCTTCTCAATTGCGGAGCGGATCGAGGTGATCGCCCCGCATCCGTTGGCAACCATCCGTTTCGATAATTGCCGTATCCCCGCGTCGCGGCGGCTCGGCGCACCTGGCGAAGGTTTCAAGATCGCCATGCGCACGCTCGACATTTTCCGCGCC
>NZ_JBFUBY010001460.1:0-399 GCF_056405515.1 Polaromonas sp. P1_G2 | reverse complement strand
GATGATACATGCCAGCTACAAAAGACGGAACCGGCACGATCGGCAGCCGTCCGATTTCGGTCGGACCCGGCGCCACAGACCCCATGCACACCGAAGGCTTCCTCGTGGTCACGAAACTGAAGAAGGCCGGCGGATCGCTGGTCATGACCATTCCTGCCGCCGCCCGGGACATGCTCGGCCTGGCTGAAGGACAGGAGATGGCAATCTCGGTCAAGGGGACACAGTTCATCGCCGAACCGATCGCCATGCAGGACAAGGCGATCAACCTGCAGCAGCTGAAATATGCCCTGGATGAACTGGTGGCCGGCTACAAGGCCGATGCCGCACCGACGGAGGATGAACGCGCCTGGATCGACGCGCCGCCGGCGGGGCGCGAAGTCTGCTGAAACAGCGTCCCTG
>NZ_JBFUBY010001459.1:0-399 GCF_056405515.1 Polaromonas sp. P1_G2 | reverse complement strand
ATGTCGATCAGCAGCATCTTGCCTGGCTGCAGCCGCCACTTCTGCACGATCAATTCTTCCGGCACCGGCAGCACGCCGGCTTCGGAGGCCATGATCACCCGGTCGTCGGAGGTGACGATATAGCGCGCCGGACGCAGGCCGTTGCGGTCGAGCGTTGCGCCGATCTGGCGGCCATTGGTAAAGGCGATCGCCGCCGGGCCGTCCCAGGGTTCCCTCAGAGCGGCATGGTATTCGTAGAAGGCCTTGCGCTCCGGGTCCATCAGCTGGTTGCCGGCCCAGGCTTCCGGGATCAGCATCATCACCGCATGCGCCAGCGAATAGCCGCCGCGGATCAAAAATTCGAGCGCATTATCGAGACAGGCGGTGTCGGACTGGCCTTCATAGGAGATCGGCCAAAGC
>NZ_JBFUBY010001458.1:0-399 GCF_056405515.1 Polaromonas sp. P1_G2 | reverse complement strand
GTTACTGGCCGGCCGGGCATCCGACCGGCCGTAACAATCGAACTGGAAGCCGGCGTAAAAGCGATGTAACAGGGCGCGCAACCAATTCGGAAGTCGCCTAACGCATGAGCGCCAAAACAGATTTCGACGTCACGGTTATCGGCGCTGGCCCGTCCGGCGCGATGGCGGCCATTCGGCTGGCGTCGTTTGGCCTCAAGGTGCTCGTCGTCGACAAGGCCGCCTTCCCGCGGGTAAAACCTTGTGCCGGCGGCCTGACAGTCAAGACGTTGAATGCCCTGCCCCATTCTGTCGGCCCGATCATCCGCAGTGTCACGGACCGCTTTGCGATCGGCGTGAAGAGCGACCGGCGAGAGCGCCTCGAAATGTTTGCTGGCGCCGATCCGATTTGCGCCTTCGTCG
>NZ_JBFUBY010001457.1:0-399 GCF_056405515.1 Polaromonas sp. P1_G2 | reverse complement strand
AAGCAGGAATTCGCCGGTTATTGGGAATATCTGCTCGACGAGGCGATCTTCACCGCACCGGCGCATCCTTCCTGGGGTGGCGCCGCGCTCGTCGACCAGGGTGGCCGGCTGATCGGCATCGGCTCGCTCAGGCTGCAGATGAGCCAGGGCAGCGAAGTGGCCGACATCAACATGTCTGTGCCGATCGATCTCCTGCCGCCGATCCTCGATGATCTCCTGAAGCGCGGCCAGGTCAACAAGCCGCCGCGGCCGTGGCTTGGCGCATTTTC
Organism: Polaromonas sp. P1_G2; assembly: GCF_056405515.1. Lineage (NCBI taxonomy): Bacteria > Pseudomonadati > Pseudomonadota > Betaproteobacteria > Burkholderiales > Comamonadaceae > Polaromonas > Polaromonas sp. P1_G2. The sequence continues at coordinate 130 of NZ_JBFUBY010001457.1, read as the reverse complement.
GGCCGAGACCAATGGCGAGGTGGTGGTGATGAGCGTCATCGACGGCAGCCCGGCGGCGCAAGCCGGCCTACGCCAAGGCGACGTGATCGCCGAGATCCGCGACGGTGACGTCGAGGGACTTGCCGATTTC
>NZ_JBFUBY010001456.1:0-400 GCF_056405515.1 Polaromonas sp. P1_G2 | reverse complement strand
TGCCTCCGCCACTTGCGTGCCGCATCGCACCGTGGCCGAGCCCGCGATCGGCAGCTGCAGCAGGAAGAAGCGCGACAATTCCCCTGGATCGATCTCTACCGTCGATCCGTAGGAGACGAAATTCACCGAATAATCGGCCTGCACGACCGTGTGATGCCGGGCGTGAAAAAGCTTCGGCTCGCGCTCCAGCGGGTTGAGGAAATGCGGGCAGAATATCCGGCCGATCGCATCACGCGCATCCTCGGGCGAGCGCGTGTCAACGGCGGCGAAACGGGAAAGCGGCACATGCTTTATCTGCATCGGGTCCCCTCACGCTATCGAGAAAGCCTTGCCGGATCCGGATAATGGCTTGCGCGATCTGGATTGCGGAAGCGGCCTTCCAAGCGGACCATGAACATAC
>NZ_JBFUBY010001455.1:0-400 GCF_056405515.1 Polaromonas sp. P1_G2 | reverse complement strand
GTGCTGATAGTAGAAGGCCTTGGCCGGGTCGAGTTCTTTGGCCTTGTCCAAGGAATAAATTACGTCATCCACGGTTACTGGCTGGCCGTCGGCCCATTTTGCCTTCGGATTGAGCCGGAACGAGGCAGAAGAGAAATCCTCGGGATAGGAGACTGCTTCGGCTAGCAGACCATATGACGAAAACGCTTCGTCCGAAGAAGACTTCATCAGCGTCTCGAAAACCAGGCCGATTGCACCCTCGACGTTGCCCTTGCTGCCTGCCACCGGATTGAGCGAATCGAAAGTACCATATGCCGAAAGATGCAAATCCCCCGCCTTCGGCGCGTCAGGATTGACATAATCGAAATGCTTGAAGCCCGGCGGATATTTAAGCTTACCGATGACCGACACGCCGTTGGTC
>NZ_JBFUBY010001454.1:0-400 GCF_056405515.1 Polaromonas sp. P1_G2 | reverse complement strand
CTTGACGCGTTGCCGATTAATGATCTTCCGACACTGAAAACGTTGGCCGCGCGCGTGACCTTTTCGGATGCTGATTTAGCTCAAGCTGGCATCAGTCGCCGGGCACTTGGCGGGTACTGCTTACCACCGTCACAGCGCAATGTGGGCTTTGGTGGCTATGGCGATAGCTGGCTCGAGAGGCAGCCGCTGATCGATTTTCATGACAAAATGGTCGTGGCACTGCCATCAGCTATTGGAACGGCCATACGAAGGGCGGTGATTGAGACCTGTCACGACGCCGGGACAGAATTCGTCCTGTGGACTGGCTTGCTTATTGCTCAGACCGAAGAACTTGCGTTGAACCCGGCTATTTCGCGTATCAGCATCCCTCCCACAGAGATGAAACGGGATTCCAACGTGG
>NZ_JBFUBY010001453.1:0-400 GCF_056405515.1 Polaromonas sp. P1_G2 | reverse complement strand
CAACATGGGGTGCCCGGCCAAGAAAGTGATCGGTGGATTGTCTGGTTCGGCGCTGATGCGTGAGCCGCAGCTGGCGCTGTCGCTGATCGAGGCGACCGTGAAGGCGGTGAAAGTACCGGTCACTGTCAAGATGCGGCTCGGTTGGGACGAACAGTCGATCAACGCGCCGGAGCTGGCCCATGCCGCTGAAGAGCTCGGCGCGCAGATGATCACCGTCCACGGCCGCACCCGCATGCAATTCTACGAGGGCAGGGCGGATTGGGACCGGATAGCGGAAGTCTGCGCTCGGATAAAGCTGCCGCTGATCGCCAATGGCGATGTCGAAACTGCTGATGATATCGCCACGATCCTCCGGAAATCCGGTGCCGATGGGGTGATGATCGGCCGCGGCTCGCAGGGT
>NZ_JBFUBY010001452.1:0-400 GCF_056405515.1 Polaromonas sp. P1_G2 | reverse complement strand
ATATTGCCGGATTTCTCCGCGTCATCGCTGGCACTCTGCACGGCATTGGCTGCCGTCTTGGCATTCTCGGCGCTCGAATGCACCTGCTCGGTGAGCTCGTTGAGCGCGGCCGCGGTCTCTTCGAGCTGGGCCGCCTGCTGTTCTGTGCGCTTGGAGAGATCATTGGCGCTGGCGCTGATCTCGCCGGTGCCGTTGCCGATGGCGACGACGGCGGAGTTGACCATGCGGACGGTCTCTTCGAGACTTTCGAGCGCGCTGTTGAAATTGCTCTTCAGGCTGCGATATTCGCCCGGGAAATCCGCGTCGATGCGGAAGGCGAGATCGCCGCTCGACAGTTTTTCCAGCGCGCGGCCAACTTCGGCGACGATGAACTGCTGGGTGCGGACGCCTTCGGCGCGGT
>NZ_JBFUBY010001451.1:0-400 GCF_056405515.1 Polaromonas sp. P1_G2 | reverse complement strand
ATCCGCATCTGCATCGGCGGCGACTACGGCTTCGCCTGGACGCCGCAGGGCACCAATGCCAAGGATATCCAGACCTTCGTCGAGATGCTCGGCTTCTCGCCGATGGAAGCACTGCTGGCAGCAACCAAATATGGCGGCCAGATCATGCGCATGGGCGATGAGTTGGGCCAGGTCAAGGAAGGCTATCTCGCCGACCTGATCCTGGTCGACGGCGACCCGCTCGCCGATGTCCGCATCCTGCAGGACCATAAACGATTGCTGGCGATCATGGCCAATGGCAAGTTCCACAAGGCGCCGCAGATGAACGAACAGCGTAGGCGGCTGACCGCATGACCACGCCCGTTCAGCCAGCAGGTTCGACCGATCTGACGACCGCGCCGGTCAGCGCGCGGTCGCTGAG
>NZ_JBFUBY010001450.1:0-400 GCF_056405515.1 Polaromonas sp. P1_G2 | reverse complement strand
GTTGGTGACGGACGAAGATTCTGCCTCGATGCACCTGCCGGTCGGCTGCCGGCCTCTCGGAATTACGGCACTGGCGGCAGGGGCCGCCGCTACCGAGCCCTCCGAATGGCGAGAACTGCCGCCGGCCGATGCGCCGATCATCATCCTCTACACATCAGGGACATCGGGAAAGCCGAAGGGCGTGTTGATCACCGCCCAAAACGCATTTGCCACTGCGGTGAATTTCGGCGTGCTTGGACATGTCGGACACGACAGCGTCTTCCTCTGCGACACGCCGATGTTCCACGTCATCGGCCTGATCACCTCTATCCAGTCGCCGCTCCTGCAGGGCGGCCGGGTGCTAATGTCGGCCGGGTTTGATCCCGTTGCCACCAATGATCGGCTGGCGGCTGAAAATCTC